>NZ_JAUERW010000017.1:0-135898 GCF_041060465.1 Pseudomonas sp. W2Oct36 | reverse complement strand
CGAGAGCAGGCACTTTTGGTTACTTTTAGTGCTTTTTAAAAGTAACTCGCCGAAGGCGAAACAGTCTGCCCCCAGGCAGACGCCCTTGATCTTGATCTAATGAGGCTACGCCTAAGCTTTCGCAGCCTCAGGCACCCGCCCATACACATCGGTAAACCGCACGATATCGTCTTCCCCCAGATACTCCCCGCTCTGCACCTCGATCATCACCAGATCAATCACCCCCGGATTGACCAAACGATGGGTGTGGCCGGGCTGAATGAACGTCGACTCATTGGTGTCGAGCATGAACTCCTTCTCGCCATTCGTAACGCGCGCCATGCCACTGACCACAATCCAGTGCTCACTGCGGTGGTGATGCATCTGCAGCGACAAAGACGCCTGCGGTTTCACCACGATGCGCTTGATCTTGAAGCGCTTGCCCTCCTCAAGCACCGTATAAGTCCCCCACGGCCGGGTAACGGTGTTGTGCAACAGATACGCCGGATGACCCTGACGCTTGAGCTCCTGAGCGATGATCTTGACCTCCTGACTGCGATCGGCGTCGGCGATCAACAAAGCATCCGGCGTGTCGATGATGATCAGGTTGTCCAGACCCACCGCACCCACCAGGCGCTTTTTCGAGTCGATGTAGCAGTTGGTCACGTCGTGCAGCACCACCTGGCCGTTGCACTGGTTGCCGTTTTCATCCGCCGGGGCCAGCTCGCGAATGGCGCGCCACGAACCGATATCGCTCCAGCCCATCTCGCAGGGCACCACCGCAACCTTCTGCGAACGCTCCATCAACGCGTAATCGATGGAAATGTCCGGTGCCTGGGCGAAGGTCGTGCTGTCCAGTTCGATCTGCAGCTCGTTGCGGCCCTCCTTGGTGTTGCACTGCGACAGGCAATGGCGCACGGCGGCCAGCACTTCCGGCGCGTGAGTGTCCATTTCGTTCAGCAGCACATCGACGCGCATGCAGAACATCCCGGCGTTCCACAAATGCAGACCGCCTGCGAGATAGTCCTGGGCGGTGACGGCGTCGGGTTTCTCGACGAAGCGCGCGACCTGGTAGGCCTCGCCACCGAGGGCCTGGCCTTTCTCGATGTAACCAAAACCGGTCTCTGCGCGGGAGGGAATCAGCCCGAACGTCACCAGCCAGCCTTCGTCGGCCAGTTTGCGTGCGCTTTGCACGGCCGTCTCGAAGGCGGCGACGTCACTGATGAGCTGGTCAGCCGGCAGGATCAGCAACTGCGCGTCGTCGCCGTAGCGCGCCTGAACGTGCAGCGCCGCCGCAGCGATGGCAGGGGCAGTGTTGCGGCCGAACGGCTCGAGCAGAAACTCGAGCGCCAATTGGTGCTTGTTCAGCAGCCGATAGTCATCGACAGTGCGGAAATACACATCCCGATTGGTGACGGTGAGAACGCTTCCAACGCCGTCCAGCTGGCTGGCGCGGTTGAACGTCTTCTGCAGCAGGCTTTCGCCGTCCGGCAGGCGTATGAAGGGTTTGGGCATCGCCTCCCGTGAAACAGGCCACAGCCGGGTGCCGGCGCCGCCAGCAATAATGCAGGGAATCAGTTGCATGTCGTTTCTCGCCTTTTCGATCCGTGAATCAATGACTCGGCGGCATGCCAGGCCAATCGGTAAAAAGTCAATTTACTGACTTTTAATTCAGGATCGGTCAAATTAGCCAATTATTTGTCGATTAAGCGCTTTCCTCCGATGCATTTCAAGGGTCTGTAACGCAGAATTAACGCCTCTCGTCCCTTATTTGCGGGGCACTGACCGTAAGGGCTGTGGCAGTGGCAGCATCGGGGCGCAGGGCAGAGGAGGAGCAGCCTTGTCTAAGTCCCTGCCGCGCAAGGCTTTTTGCCATCACTGGGCTCTCGACCTGCCATTTCACGGCTGTCCGGAGGTATTTAAAACGTCTCTCATCCGGGACACTGGCTCAAAAGATTTTTCCCCCACGGGCTTTTTTTGCAGCGGGCGCGGTCAACACATCACGCATCAATTCGTACAGGTAGAAGGAAGGGATATGACAGCGCGCAGGGCATTACTGATTCTTCACGGCAAGCAGGCGCTCAACGAGGATGTCCGCGAGGCGGTGGAGCGCAAGCGCAAACATGGCTGGGAACTGGACGTGCGCGTGACCTGGGAAGCGGGGGATGCCCAGCGCCTGGTACGTGAGGGGCTGGAGGCCGGTCATCGGCACATCATCGCCGGTGGCGGCGATGGCACGCTGCGGGACGTGGCGGAGGCGCTGGCGCTGTCTGAAGTCGACGCCAGCCTGGTGATCATGCCGCTGGGCACCGCCAACGACTTCGCCCGTTCGGCGGGCGTGCCGCTGGAGCCGGATCAGGCCCTCGACCTGCTGGACGTGCCGGCGCGCCCGGTCGACATGGGGGTCGTGGGCGGGCAAATGTTCCTCAACATGGCCACCGGCGGGTTTGGCAGCCAGGTCACCGCCAACACCTCCGAAGACCTGAAAAAGATCCTCGGCGGTGCGGCCTATCTGTTCACCGGTCTTACACGTTTCAGTGAGTTGAAGGCCGCCTACGGCGAATTCAACGGCCCGGACTTTCATTGGAAGGGCGAGATGCTGGCGCTGGGGATCGGCAACGGTCGTCAGGCGGGCGGTGGACATCCGTTGTGCCCGGAAGCCCTGGCCGATGACGGGCTGCTGGACATCAGCATTCTGCCAGCGCCCCAGGAGGTGGTGAGCACCTTGAAGAGCCTGCTCGAAGGCGGTCTGGGCCTCGACAACATGTTCGTTCGGGCGCGGCTGCCGTGGGTGGAGCTCAAGTCGGCGCAGGGGCTGAATATCAACCTCGACGGCGAACCCCTGAGCGGCGAAGCAAACCGTTTCGAGGCGCGAGCGGGTGCGTTGCGCGTTCACCTGCCGTCGCATTCGCCGCTGCTGGGGCAGACGCGACAGCTCGCCTGAGCCTTGAAATGTCGGATGAGCCGCGCCCGCGTGCTCATCCGGCGCCGTCAGTCATCCAGGCTGATGATTCGCTCCCTCACACAGAACAGCACCAGCCCGGGCACGTCGTAGATGTGCAGCCGCTTCATGATTTGCGCGCGATGGGTTTCCACCGTTTTGACGCTCAGGCCGAGGCCGGCAGCGATCTCGCGGGTGGAGGTACCCCGCACGACCAGCCGCAGGATTTCCAGCTGCCGCGCGGTGAGGTTGTGGTTCTCGGCGGGTTCGGCAGGCGCGATTTGGCTGCTGACCAGCGCCTGGCTGATGACCGTGTGAGCGATGGCCGGGCTCAGGTAGCGTTCGCCATCGCGCAGGGCGTTCAGCGCGTGCTCGATCTCGCTGGCGGTCGCATCCTTGAGAAGATAGCCGTGGGCGCCGCTGGCCAGCGCGCCCATGATCAGGCACGGCTCGGTGTGCATCGACAGAATCAGCACCCTGCTGTGCGGAAGCGTCCGGCGCAGGCGTTGCAGGGCCTCCAGACCGTCGCTGTCGCCCATGGAGATGTCGAGCAAAATGATGTCGGGTTTCAGCTGCAGGCTCATTTCCAGCAACTGATGGCCGTCGCTGGCCTCACCAATGACTGCGTAACCCGGAATGTCTGACACCAGCGCGCGAACACCGGCGCGGATCAGCGCGTGATCATCCACCAGCAGTACGTTGCAGACCCTCACGGCTTGCTGCCATTGGCGCGTCCGCGAACACGCGGCGCCCACGGAAACAACGCCTGAATGGAGGTGCCTTGTCCGGGCTCGCTTGCGACGCTCAATTCACCGCCCAACAGGCTCGCGCGCTCCGCCATGCCGGCCATACCGCGCTGTCCCTGTCCAGCGGGGCTCAGCGCCGGGGCGAACCCGAGGCCATCATCGCGAATGCTCACCGACAACCCTTCCGGACGACGCTGCAGTTGCACGCGCAGGTTTTTTGCCTGGGCGTGGCGCAGCATGTTGGTGACGGCCTCCTGGGTAATCCGGAAGGCCGCCACGGCGATTTCTTCGGGAATACCGTCCAGGCGCTGCTGGCATTCCAGGCTCCACTGCACGGACGTGGCCGAAAGCGTGCGCAGCAAATGCGCGCGCAGGCTGGCTTCCAGTCCCAGGCTGGTCAACTGGCGGGGGTTGAGGATGGCGGACACGTCGCGAACCTTCGCCAGGGTTTCATCGAGGGTGTTGATGAGCGTTGTGCACTGCGCGTGCAATGCCTGCGGAGCGCGGCGCTGAAGCCAGTCACTCTGCATTTTTGCCGCCGTGAGCATCTGGCCGATGTCATCGTGCAGCTCGCGGCTCAGACGATGCCGCTCGGTTTCCTGAACCTGCAGCATGTGCTCGGCCAGTTCCCTGGGCTGAAACTGAATGGTCCGGTTCGGGCGGGTCAGGCTGTAGCAGAGGCCGGCAAACGCCAGCCCGTTGATAAGCGCCAACCCCAGCGGCAGCGCGCCGCTCGCCAGATACGCGACCACATTGCAGCCCGTGGTCGCCAGGCCGAGCAAGGCTGCCCAGCGAATCATGCTGCCGGGGTTCATCCGATGAACGCCACGTAATTTCCTGCTGCCATGCATAGCGAATGAAGCCATCGATAATGGATGTCTACACCTGACGGATCTGTCAGGCCATTTGAACGAGCACTGCGAACAACCCAATGCTGAACTTCCTGTGTAGGGGTATAGCGCGTCCAGACGACTGTTCGAATGGACCGAAAAAGTGCTGCTTCAAGCGTCCCTTCGAGCGCGCCGATAGTAACTTAATTGTCGGTTTTATTGAGGGCTGAGGTTGAGCACTGATTGACACCCATCACAACGCCGAGGGTCCGTTCAGCCAGCCTTTCAAGTGCGGGACGGGCGTGCGATGGGTGCTATCAGCAGCAATTCATGGCGCTTCACGGTGATCGGCACGCTCGGGTGCGAGCCCGTCGTACTTCCCGCCACTGACCGTCCAGCCCGGGTTAACGGCGACGTTGAGCGCCCGCGTGCCGGCCCCGCACTGGCAGGCGAATGCGTCCAGCAAATCGCGCTGCTCGCAGTCGTCAAGCGCCAGCGATCCAGTCTGGGGGTCGATGAGCTCAAGCTGCCAGGCCATCAGCTCGAAGCAGCATTTTAGCGTGTGCAATGCCTTTGGCTGCAATTGCCCGGCAGCGTGGGCGAAGTAAAGGAGATAACGCAACTGGCGGGCGAAACCACAGACGGTTTCAACACCATGGGTGTCTGCCTCGCCGGCAATGTGTTGCAGTGTGGTGAGCAGGCATTCCATCGCGTCACGATCATCGCTGATCAATTCCAGATGGCTGAGGCATTCATCGGCGCGGCACATGAGTGTCTGGGTATCGCTGAGAAACTCTGCATGCAACTGCTGCCATTCATTGCCGTTCAGCATGTGCAATCTCCACTCTTCTCAAATGGCGACGTCAGGTCGCGTGGGGCGAGTGGTCCAAAGTTAATGTTGAAGGCACAGGAAAGTCTGTAGGGCGTTTCTGATTGTTGCGAATGGTCGGGCAGGGCGGGGTAATCGGCATGAGCGCGTCGGACGATCATCTGCCCAAAGGGCTCGCGAGGACGGTCCGTTGCAAGGCGGCCGGCCACTGAGGGGGATACTTCCGCGAGCGCAACCGCATGCCTGACTCCATTCATTTACGAGAAGGGCGTCACAGTAATGGCTATTGGGAAGGCCGAATATCGGGTTCGCCGCGATTGCCCTTAAGGGTTACCCCTACTCGCGGTGTCGCTCTGCAGCAGGTCGTCATCGGGCCGCGCGTCTGAAAGCCACGCCGTTTGCCGGTCTGCCAGCGCTCGGGTCTGTCGACGGGTCTTTGGTGATGTTAATGTGACATCAATTGCGCGATGCGCATTCTATTCCGATTAAGGTCTGTCATGGGGCTGCCGATAAAGGGTAGGCGGACTTACTTGAACCCTGCTCCAGGAGCAACAGATGGCTGGCATTCTCGACACAGTAGACCAACGTACACAGCTGGTAGGTGAGAACCGCCTGGAAATCCTCATGTTCCGCCTGGCTGGCCGGCAGTTGTTCGCGATCAACGTATTCAAGGTTCAGGAAGTCCTGCAACTGCCCAAGCTGACGCTGATGCCCCAGCGTCATCCGTTCGTGTGCGGCGTGGTCAACCTGCGCGGCCAGACCCTGCCGGTCATCGACCTGTCCCAAGCCATCGGCATGCGCCCGTTGGTGCCGGGCCCTTCGAGCACGATCATCGTGACCGAATACAACCGCTCGGTTCAGGCCTTTCTGGTGGGCGGCGTCGACCGCATCGTCAACATGAACTGGGAGGCGATCCTACCACCACCGACCAGCGCCGGGCGTCAGCACTACCTGACCGCCATCAGCAAGGTCGATGACCAGTTGGTGGAGATCATCGACGTGGAGAAAGTTCTCGCCGAGATCGTGCCGTACAGCGCCAAGGTCTCCCGCGACAAGCTGGAAGATCCGGTCCTCACCCGCGCCATTGGCCGCGAAGTGCTGCTGGTGGACGACTCCAACGTGGCGCTCTCGCAGTTGCGTGACACTTTGGGTCAGCTCGGCGTGAAAATGCACGTCGCCCGTGACGGGTTGAAAGCCCTGAACATGCTCAAGGGCTGGGCGGACACCGGTGAGGTGATGACCGACAAGCTGTTGATGGTCTTTACCGACGCCGAGATGCCGGAAATGGACGGCTACCGCCTGACCACGGAAATCCGTAACGACCCCCGCCTGCGCGGCCTCTATGTGGTGCTGCATACCTCGCTGTCCGGCAGCTTCAACGAGTCCATGGTCAAGAAGGTCGGCTGCGATAACTTCCTCTCCAAATTCCAGCCGGACAAGCTGGTCGACGTGGTCCGCGAGCGGCTCATGCTCGACAACTGATCCGGTTCTGTTTCAAGCCCCTTGCTGTATGGAGGGGCTTTTTTGCATCTGTACCGCTTGGTTTTCCGGCGTCTCGTATAGAGTGGTGGCTTTCCGCTCTGGCATAAGGACGCGTACATGTTTCACCTCAGCGCACTGTATCGGTACCCCCTCAAATCCTGCATGGCCGAGCCGTTGCAGCAGGCCAGTTTCGATGAGTTGGGCATGAGTGGTGATCGCCGCTGGATGCTGGTGGATGAGGCCACCGGGCGGTTTTACAGCCAGCGTGTGCTGCCGCAGATGTCGCAGCTGTCGGTGCTGTGGCAGGGCGATGGCGTGACGTTGTCGGCCCCCGGTCTGGGCAGTCTGAATGTGCCGGTGCCAGCCGATGAAGAGGCCAATCTGCGCGGCATCACGATCTGGCGCGACAGTTTTCGTGTGCCGGACGCGGGCGAAGACGCGGCGCGTTGGGTCAGTGCCCTGGTGGGCAAGCCGACGCGGCTGGTGCACGTGCCGAAAGAGCGCGCACGCGGGCTGCCTTCCGGCTATGGGGCCACCGAGGACAGGGTCGGATTTGCTGACGGTTTCCCGTTGTTGTTGATCGGCCAGTCGTCGCTGGATGATTTGTCGCAGAAGGTCGGCCGCCCGCTAGAGATGCTGCGGTTTCGCCCGAATCTGGTTGTCACTGGCTCCGAGGCGTTTGCGGAGGATGGCTGGAAGCGGATTCGAATTGGCGGCGTTGAATTGCGGGTGTTAAAGCCCTGCTCGCGCTGCATTCTGACGACGATAGATCCGGCAACCGGCGAACGTAGCGCCGACCGCGAACCGATGACGACGCTGAAGACGTATCGGGAGCGGGAGGGTCAGATCTGGTTTGGGCAGAACCTGGTGAGTAATGGACCGGGGCAGGTCGAGGTGGGGATGGAGGTTGAGGTGCTGGAGTAGTCGAGCGCTTGCTCTTACGCTTTCCCGGCTAAAGCCGGTCCTACAAAATGCACTCGATTCGCACTGTAGGACCGGCTTTAGCCGGGAAGAGGCCGGCAGTCACGCCGCGAATCTCCGCCGTGCAGCCCGATGTCTTCCCGGCTAAAGCCGGTCCTACGACCGCGCGGCCTTACAAATCATCAAAGAACCGCTCATGCCAGTCCACCAGCGGCTGCGGCGAGTTGAGCTTCTGGCCGTAGATCACCGCGTAAGACAGCACGTTCTGCACGTACTGACGGGTCTCGTCGAACGGAATGCTCTCGACCCAGACGTCGAAGGCCAGGTGGTTGGCGCCCCTCAGCCACTGACGGACACGTCCCGGGCCTGCGTTATACGCCGCCGAAGCCAGCACCCGGTTGCCATTGAACTGCGCATGGACCTGACTCAGGTACGCGGCGCCGAGCTGGATGTTCTTGTCCGGATCGAGTACCTGCGCCGGCGAGGCCAAAGGAATACTGAATTTGCGTGCGGTCTCTTTGGCCGTCGCAGGCATCAGTTGCATCAAGCCTGCGGCACCGACGCCGGAGCGGGCGTCGTCCATGAACGCGCTTTCCTGTCGCGTGATCGCAAATACCCAGCTTGAATGCAGCCCGCGAACCTGCGCTTCACGCACCAGGGTGTCGCGGTGGGCCATCGGGAAGCGAATGTCGAGGTCGTCCCAGTACTGCGCCTGGCTGATGGTGCGAATCGCCGGGAAGTACCAGTGCATGTCGTACGCCAGTTTGGCCTGGGCAACCATTTCGTCCCGGCTGAAGCGACGGGTGACGTGGTACCACTCGCGGCGACCGTCGACGATCTGCCCGCGATCGTAGAACTCCAGCGCGCGGCGCACACCCGGGGTGTTGCGCACCTTGGTCATCAGCGCCTGACTCATCGCCAACGGCTTGTTGTTGAGCATGTACGGCGTCTGGGTGCGGTCGGCGGCGAGGAAACCGTAGAAATCACGCTCCTTCGCCACCCCTTTGTACAGCCCCGGCAGCAGCGGGCTGTTGGGCTGCGCCAGCTCAAGAGAGCGGGCCTGCCAGTAACGCCAGCGGTTGGTGGTCGCCAGGTCCTGGGGCAGGCGACGGGTCAACTCGTACGCATCACTCCAGCGACCCAGTCGCAGCAACAGACGCAAGCGCCATTCGGTGACGGTGTTGTCGCGCAGGTCCGGATCGTACTTGGTCATGACCTCAAGGGCGCGACCGTCGTAACTGCGGGCCAGGGTCAGGCCGATCTCCTTGGCGATCTGCACCTGTTCTTCGTGGGAGAAATGCAGCACCGGCGCGTAACTGTCGAGCAGCTCCATGGCCCGCTGCGGGTCCTGCTTGGCGAGGCGACGCAGGCCCAGCCCGACCACATCGGACATGGCCTCGTCGGCCGGCATGAACTGGCCCTGGTTGTTGACCATTTCCGGCTTCTGCGCCACGGCGATCAGCAAACGGCCCTGGGGGGCGAGGGTGGTCATACTGTTGACCAGTTGATTGGCCAGCGCATAGTTGCGCCCTTGCGCAGCGAGCTTGGCGCGCTGCCAGCGTTTCTGCTCGGTCAGTTGACCTTCGACGGCCCACTGGGTGAAAAACGTATCGCAGGCCGCCGGCAGCGTCTTGCCGGTCATCCAGGTCTTCTCGGCGTTGGCATAGCCTTCCGAGCGCTGGTTATGGCTGAGCTGATAGGAGCCGTACAGGCAGTCGAGTTCGACGAAATTCAGCTTGGGGTCGTAATACTTGACGAAGGGCTGCCAGTCACCGCGCGAGGCCAACAGCCGCAGCCAGCGCAGCTTCATGTAGTTGGCTTGCGGCAGGTCGCCATGCTCGGCGAAGAATTTTTCGACTTCCTCGTCACTCGCGCTGTTCAGGCGTGCGGTGAGTTCGTCGTAGGCCAGATACGGCTCGAGGGGGTAATCCGCCAGCGCGGCGGCATAGGTGCGATAAGGGCCGCTGTCGCCCTTGGCCAAAGCGCGTTTGGCTTCATCGTAATACTGACGCTGGGTGGTGAGATCGACCGCTTGGACGGACTGGGCAGCGGTGGCCGACAGAAGCAGGCAGGACAAAAGGCTGAAGAAACGACTGCGCATGAGACTTCCGTTCAGATGCATCGTGAAAAGTGCGGCTAGCTTAGCCTGTTGCCCGCGCGGGTTGAAGCGCTGCCTCGCCCGTCGTGATGGATGGAAACAAACCCGGCCTACAATCGGCCGGCCACCGGGTCCGGACGACGTCCTGTCATCGATTAGCCGCCCCTCTGCCGGGTTATCTCAGGTAGAATGCGCGCCCGGTTTTTGGAGAAGCTCATGACCCTGCTCAAATTCAGCGATGTGTCCCTTGCGTTCGGCGCCATGCCGTTGTTGGACAAGGTGTCCTGGCAGATCGCCCGTGGTGAGCGGGTCTGCATCATTGGCCGTAACGGCACGGGCAAGTCCAGCATGTTGAAGCTCGTCAAAGGCATTCAGATGCCCGACGACGGCAATGTCTGGCGCGCACCCGGCCTGAAGATCGGCGAGCTCCCGCAGGAGTTGCCGGTCGCTGACGGCCGTACCGTGTTTGACGTGGTGGCCGAAGGCCTGGACGGCGTGGGCGAGCTGCTCGCTCAGTACCACCACCTGAGCCAGAACATCGTCACTGCCGAAGACCTCGACAAGCTGATGCACGTGCAGTCGGACCTCGAAGCCCGTGACGGCTGGCGCCTGCAGCAGTTGGTGGACAGCACCCTCAGCCGTCTGCAACTGCCGGCCGACAAGACCCTCGCCGAACTGTCCGGTGGCTGGCGTCGTCGCGTGTTGCTGGCCCAGGCGCTGGTGTCCGAGCCTGATCTGCTGATGCTCGACGAACCGACCAACCACCTCGACATCGGCGCGATTGCCTGGCTCGAAGAAGCCTTGAAGGAATTCCAGGGCGCGGTGTTGTTCATCACCCACGACCGGTCCTTCCTGCAGAACCTCGCGACCCGCATTCTGGAGCTCGACCGTGGCGGCCTGATCGACTGGGATGGCGACTACGCCAGCTTCCTGGTGCACAAGGAAGCCATGCTCGCGGCGGAAGAAACCGCCAACGCGCTGTTCGACAAGCGTCTGGCCCAGGAAGAAGTGTGGATTCGTCAGGGCATCAAGGCCCGTCGTACCCGTAACGAAGGCCGCGTCCGCGCCCTGAAGGCATTGCGCGTCGAGCGCAGCGACCGCCGCGAACGCACCGGCAAAGCCAACATTCAGCTCGACACCGCAGACAAATCCGGCAAGCAGGTGATGGTGCTCGACAACGTCAGCTTCGCTCACCCGGGCGGCCCGATGCTGATCAAGGACTTCTCCATGGTCCTGCAGCGCGAAGACCGTATCGGTCTGCTCGGCGCCAACGGCACCGGCAAGACCACGCTGCTCAAGCTGATGCTCGACAACCTCCAGCCCACCAGTGGCAAGGTGGAAGTCGGCACCCGTCTGGACGTCGCCTACTTCGACCAGTTGCGTCACCAGCTCGATCTGGAAAAGACCGTGATCGATAACGTCGCCGAAGGGCGCGACTTCATCGACATCGACGGCCAGAGCCGTCACGTCCTCAGCTACCTGGGCGATTTCCTGTTCAGCCCGCAGCGGGCGCGGACGCCAGTCAAGGCATTGTCGGGCGGTGAGCGGGCGCGTCTGCTGCTTGCCAAACTGTTCAGCAAACCGGCCAACTTGCTGGTGCTCGACGAACCGACCAACGACCTGGACGTCGAGACCCTCGAGCTCCTTGAAGAAGTGCTGCTGACCTTCAAGGGCACGGTGCTGATGGTCAGCCACGACCGGGCATTCCTCGATAACGTCGTCACCAGCACCCTGGTGTTCGAAGGCGAGGGCAAGGTCCGCGAGTTCGTTGGTGGTTATCAGGACTGGATTCGTCAGGGCGGCTCACCGCGTCTGCTGGGCGTCACCGACAGCAAGTCCGGCAAGTCCGAGCTGGCCACTGCCGTGGTTCAGGCAGCACCCGTCGCGGCGGCCGAAATGCCGGTCGCGAAAAAGAAGCTCAGCTATAAGCTGCAACGCGAGCTGGAAGCGCTGCCCGCACAGATCGACGCTGTTGAAGCGCAAATGGCTGCGCTCACTGCCGAGATGGCCGAGGCCGGTTTCTATCAGCGTCCTGCAGAGCAAACCACTGCCGTGATGGCGCAGCTGGAAAGCCTGCAAGGCGAACTGGACGGGCTGCTTGAGCGTTGGGCCGAGCTGGACGAGTGATCGGTCACCTGCGGCCATAAAAAAGCCCGGTCCTTTTTCAAGGGCCGGGCTTTTGTTTGCGGGCCTGAATCAGTCGACGCGCTTGACCAGTCGCACAGCCAGTACGTCGCACGGTGCGCCGTGCAGCACGTCATTGGCGGTGGAACCGAGCAGCAGCGACAGACCGTGTCGGCCATGGCTGCCGACAACGATCAGGTCGACCTGGTGCTCCTTCGCCAGGTTGTGGATTTCCTGACGCGGCTGGCCATAGGTGAGATGGCTGTCGCCGGTTTTGACGTCAGGGTATTTGCGTTTCAGCGCTTCCAGCTTTTCCTTGGCCTGATCGAACTGCTGTTGTTGCAGCTGCGACAGGTCCATGGGGACATCGCCACCGAAGGCCATGGCCATGGGTTCGACGATGTGCACCAGCGAAAGCTTGGAGCCGCCGGCCAATGCCAGCGCCATGGCTTTTTTGATCACCGGATCGCACTCTTCAGTGAGGTCCACGGCTACCAGAATATGTACATAGGACATGGGGTTTTCCTTCTGAGGTTTGCGATGGTTTTGATTATGGCTCTTTTCACGCGCCTCTGGCACGCCGATGTGGTCCGCCCGCCGCTTGCCGCCGCGGGGGGCGTACAAATATGACGGTGTGGATCGTTCTGTCAATCATCGCGGTGGTTTTAAGTCCGATGGTCTGGCTGCGCCCGTCGCGCTCCCAGAGCGGCAGAATGGCCATGCGCATGCAGGCGCGTCGAATGGGGCTGGCCATGCAGCTGATCCCCCAGGAGTGGCCGCACTGGTTGCCGACCGAGCCGCCGAGCCCGTGCCCGCAGTATCACCGGCCTCGTACCGCACGTGCACCCGATGTCTGGGTGTACTGGCAGATGGAACCGGGCGTGTGGCTTAACCAGTGGCGCGAGCCGTGTGAAGATCCGCGGCTGCTTGAGCAGTTCAAGACGCTGCCGGCAGACGTCTACAAGGTGGAAGCGGGCAAGCAGCTGATTGCCCTGTACTGGGCCGAGCGTGGCGAACCCGAAGTGTTGCAGCACATTGCAGCGGTGCTGAAGGCCCTGGCGTAATCCGCCCCGATGCCCGAATCGCGGGCATTAAAAAGCCCGATAACAACATCGGGCCGGGGTTGGCCAGGCAGGCCGTAATTCCTGTGCGGTGCGGTGCAATGCCGCGACCGGGGTCACCTATCGCTTGGTGGCGACGCTTAAATGACCCGTCTTGATGCGCAGTGCGCTGAATGTAGACCTTAATGGTGCATTTGTCTGCTGCCGTGCTGCTTTTTATTCCCTCCGTGCCAAGCTTCTCCACGCGCCAGCGCTTGATCAGCGGCTGTCGCCACCAAGGCAATCATTACCTTGAATGGGCCCGTATCAGGCGCGCTTTTTACCTGCGATTTGCCTGTTTTGCCCGCTGTCTGCTGAATTGACAATTGCTGGAATATGGCAGAAGGTAGCCGCACCCAAATCAAACGGGCGTATGAATTGAGCGTTTGCCGTAGGAATGCTCTGACAGACGCTCGAATCGCGTCGACGGGGTGACTGGCGTTTGGTGTTTCGCCTCGACGGCAACGTCGTGCATAGCGCCGGATCTCAGCGTCTGACGCGTAATGTTCAGCTTCCATATCGTGGAGATCAGTTGATGATTTACGAAGGTAAAGCCATCACGGTTAAGGCTCTTGAAAGTGGCATCGTCGAACTGCAGTTCGACCTCAAGGGTGAGTCCGTCAACAAGTTCAATCGTCTCACCCTCAACGACCTCAGTCAGGCCATCGAAGCCATCAAGGCCGACAGCTCGATCAAGGGCGTCATCGTCACCAGCGGCAAGGACGTGTTCATCGTCGGCGCCGACATCACCGAATTCGTCGATAACTTCAAGCTGCCGGACGCTGAACTCGTCGCCGGCAACCTCGAAGCCAACAAGATTTTCAGCGCCTTCGAAGACCTCAACGTACCCACCCTCGCGGCCATCAACGGCATCGCGCTGGGCGGCGGTCTGGAGATGTGCCTGGCCGCTGACTTCCGCGTCATGTCCGCCACCGCCAAGGTCGGCTTGCCAGAAGTCAAACTCGGCATCTACCCGGGCTTCGGCGGTACAGTCCGTCTGCCACGTCTGATCGGTGTCGATAACGCCGTCGAGTGGATCGCGTCCGGCAAAGACAACAGCGCCGAAGACGCACTGAAAGTGGGCGCCGTCGATGCAGTGGTCGCCCCGGGCAAACTGCAGGAAGCTGCTCTGGACCTGATCAAACGCGCCATCTCCGGCGAGTTCGATTTCAAGGCCAAGCGTCAGCCGAAGCTGGACAAGCTCAAGCTCAACGCCATCGAGCAGATGATGGCCTTTGAAACCGCCAAGGGTTTCGTGGCAGGCCAGGCCGGCCCGAACTACCCGGCGCCGGTCGAAGCGATCAAGACCATCCAGAAAGCCGCCAATTTCGGTCGCGACAAAGCGCTGGAAGTGGAAGCGGCCGGTTTCGTGACGATGGCCAAGACCTCGGCCGCCGCGAGCCTGATCGGCCTGTTCCTGAACGATCAGGAGCTGAAAAAGAAAGCCAAGGTCTACGACGAAGTGGCCAAGGACGTGAAGCAGGCCGCCGTACTGGGCGCCGGCATCATGGGCGGCGGCATCGCCTATCAG
The DNA here is from genome assembly GCF_041060465.1 of Pseudomonas sp. W2Oct36. Lineage (NCBI taxonomy): Bacteria > Pseudomonadati > Pseudomonadota > Gammaproteobacteria > Pseudomonadales > Pseudomonadaceae > Pseudomonas > Pseudomonas sp. W2Oct36. The sequence goes on along the minus strand of NZ_JAUERW010000017.1, from coordinate 121,317 downwards.
TCGGCGGTCAAAGGCACGCCGATCCTGATGAAGGACATCCGTGAAGAAGCCATCGCACTGGGCCTGGGCGAAGCATCGAAGCTGCTGGGCAAGCGCGTCGAAAAAGGCCGTCTGACCTCCGCGAAGATGGCCGAAGCGCTCAACGCGATTCGTCCTACGCTGTCCTACGGCGATTTCGGCACCGTCGACCTCGTCGTCGAAGCCGTGGTCGAGAATCCGAAGGTCAAGCAAGCCGTGCTGGCCGAAGTGGAAGGGCAGGTAGGTGAAGACACCATTCTCGCTTCCAACACCTCGACGATCTCCATCAGCTTGCTGGCCAAGGCCCTCAAGCGCCCGGAAAACTTCGTCGGCATGCACTTCTTCAACCCGGTGCACATGATGCCGCTGGTCGAAGTCATCCGTGGCGAGAAGTCCAGCGAAGTCGCCGTGGCGACCACCGTGGCTTACGCCAAGAAAATGGGCAAGAACCCGATCGTGGTCAACGACTGCCCGGGCTTTTTGGTCAACCGCATCCTGTTCCCGTACTTCGGTGGTTTCGCCAAGCTGGTCAGCGCCGGTGTCGACTTCGTGCGCATCGACAAGGTCATGGAAAAATTTGGCTGGCCAATGGGCCCGGCGTACCTGATGGACGTGGTCGGCATCGACACCGGCCACCACGGTCGCGACGTCATGGCTGAAGGTTTCCCGGACCGCATGAAGGATGATCGCCGCACCGCTGTCGACGCCTTGTACGACGCCAATCGCCTGGGCCAGAAGAATGGCAAGGGCTTCTACGTCTACGAGACCGACAAGCAGGGCAAGCCGAAGAAAGTGGTCGACGCTTCCGTGCTGGAAGTGCTCAAGCCAGTGATCTACGAGCAGCGTGAAGTCAGCGACGAAGACATCATCAACTGGATGATGATCCCGCTCTGCCTTGAAACCGTGCGTTGCCTGGAAGACGGCATCGTCGACACGGCGGCCGAGGCCGACATGGGCCTGATCTACGGCATCGGCTTCCCTCCGTTCCGCGGTGGCGCGCTGCGCTACATCGACTCGATCGGTGTTGCTGAATTCGTCGCCCTGGCTGACCAATACGCTGATCTGGGCGCTCTGTACCACCCCACTGCGAAGCTGCGTGAAATGGCCAAGACCGGCCAGCGCTTCTTCGGCTAAGTGCCCAACGAACAGGTGAAGATATGAGCTTGAATCCGAGAGACGTCGTGATTGTCGACTTCGGTCGCACACCGATGGGCCGCTCCAAGGGTGGCATGCACCGCAATACCCGCGCCGAAGACATGTCGGCGCACCTGATCGGCAAATTGCTGGAACGCAACAACAAGGTTGACCCGGCGGAAGTCGAGGACGTGATCTGGGGCTGCGTCAACCAGACCCTGGAGCAGGGCTGGAACATCGCGCGCATGGCGTCGCTGATGACCCAGATTCCGCACACTTCCGCAGCACAGACGGTCAGCCGCCTGTGTGGTTCGTCCATGAGCGCGCTGCACACGGCGGCGCAGGCCATCATGAGCAACAACGGTGACGTCTTCGTCATCGGCGGTGTCGAGCACATGGGTCACGTCGGCATGATGCACGGTGTCGACCCGAACCCGCACATGTCGCTGTACGCCGCCAAAGCCTCCGGCATGATGGGCCTGACCGCCGAAATGCTGGGCAAGATGCACGGCATCACCCGTGAGGCGCAGGATGCGTTCGGTGTGCGTTCTCACAGGCTCGCGCAGAAGGCCACGCTGGAAGGGAAATTCAAGGACGAAATCGTCCCGATGCAGGGCTACGACGAGAACGGTTTCCTGAAGATGTTCGACTACGACGAGACCATTCGTCCGGAGACGACGCTGGAAAGCCTAGCGGCCCTCAAGCCTGCGTTCAACCCGAAAGGCGGTACGGTCACGGCCGGCACCTCGTCCCAAATCACCGACGGTGCGTCGTGCATGATCGTGATGTCCGGCCAGCGCGCCATGGACCTCGGCATCCAGCCCCTGGCGGTGATCCGCTCCATGGCAGTGGCCGGTGTCGACCCTGCAATCATGGGCTACGGACCGGTTCCGGCGACCCAGAAAGCGCTCAAGCGCGCAGGGCTGAGCATCGCCGATATCGACTACTTCGAGCTCAACGAAGCGTTCGCTGCGCAGGCCCTGCCGGTGCTGAAAGATCTGAAAGTGCTCGACAAGATGGACGAGAAGGTTAACCTGCACGGCGGCGCCATCGCCTTGGGTCACCCGTTCGGTTGCTCGGGGGCGCGGATTTCCGGCACCTTGCTCAACGTGATGAAGCAGAATGGCGGCACCCTGGGTGTTGCCACCATGTGCATCGGTCTGGGTCAGGGCATCACCACCGTATTCGAACGCGTCTAAACGGTGTCAGTGTGCGAGCCGGGGCCTGGTGCCCCGGCTTTTGTTTTTTTCCGGAAATGTATTTTCGCCATTTTTTTTCTTGTCACACCCGAGGTTCCCCCGCATGCCGCTACAGCCAGGTCTCTACCGTCACTACAAAGGCCCTGAATACCGTGTTATCGGTGTCGCGCGGCATTCGGAGACCGAAGAAGAAGTGGTGTGCTATCAGGCGCTGTACGGCGAATACGGCCTGTGGGTACGCCCTTTGAGCATGTTTCTGCAGTCAGTTGAGGTTGACGGCGAGCAAGTGCCGCGCTTTGCTTTGGTCCAGGCCGAACCGGATCTTTTTCCCCGGCCCTGAGGCGGGACCTCGCAGCAGCCATTGCTTGACCTCACCTTTCAGCCACTATATATAGCGGGGCCTCGACGGCTCTGACGTCTTTTTTCTCGCATTAGGAATTTTCCGATCCATGGGCAAATCGCTGGTCATTGTGGAATCCCCGGCTAAGGCCAAGACCATCAACAAGTACCTGGGCAACCAGTACGTGGTGAAGTCGAGTATCGGCCATATCCGAGACCTGCCCACCAGCGGTTCGGCTAGCGCCTCCAAAGAGCCTGCTGCCAAGCGCGGCAAGGCCGTGGCCGAAGCGCCCGTCCTGTCGCCCAAGGAAAAGGCCAAGCGCCAGCTCGTGGCGCGCATGGGTGTCGATCCGGATCACGGCTGGAAGGCCAAGTACGAAATCCTTCCCGGCAAAGAGAAGGTGATCGACGAATTGCGCCGCCTGGCCAAAGACGCCGACACCATCTATCTCGCGACGGACTTGGACCGCGAAGGGGAAGCCATTGCCTGGCACCTGCGCGAAGCCATCGGCGGCGACGATTCGCGCTACAAGCGTGTGGTCTTCAACGAGATCACCAAAAAAGCCATTCAGGAAGCCTTCTCGAAGCCGGGCGAGCTCGATATCGACCGCGTGAATGCGCAGCAGGCACGCCGTTTCCTCGACCGCGTCGTCGGTTACATGGTGTCGCCGCTGCTGTGGCAGAAGATCGCTCGCGGTCTGTCGGCCGGCCGTGTGCAGTCCGTGGCAGTGAAGCTGGTGGTGGAGCGCGAGCGTGAAATCCGTGCGTTCAACCCGGAAGAGTACTGGGAGATCCACGCAGACCTCGGCACCGCCAAGGGCGCCAACGTTCGCTTCGAAGTCGCTCGCGAGAAAGGCGAAGCCTTCAAGCCGCTGAATGAAGCGACCGCCATGGCGGCGCTGGAGAAGCTCAAGGCCTCGGCCTACAGCATCAGCAAGCGTGAGGACAAACCGACCAGCAGCAAGCCGTCGGCGCCCTTCATCACGTCCACGCTGCAACAGGCTGCGAGCAACCGCCTGGGCTACGGCGTGAAGAAAACCATGATGATGGCCCAGCGTCTGTACGAAGCCGGTTACATCACCTACATGCGTACGGACTCGACCAACCTGTCGGCTGACGCTGTGGCCATGGCCCGCACCTACATCGAAACCGAGTTCGGCAAGAAGTACCTGCCGGAATCGCCGATTGTCTACAGCAGCAAGGAAGGCGCGCAAGAGGCTCACGAAGCGATTCGTCCCTCCGACGTCAACACGCACCCGAGCAAGCTGACCGGCATGGAGCGCGACGCCGAGCGTCTGTACGAGCTGATCTGGCGCCAGTTCGTGGCCTGCCAGATGCCGCCTGCGCAATACCTGTCGACCACTGTCAGCGTCGCGGCCGGCGATTTCGAGCTGCGCGCCAAGGGCCGCATTCTGAAGTTCGACGGCTACACCCGCGTGCTGCCGCAAATGAGCAAGCCGGGCGATGATGACGTACTGCCGGACATGGCCCAGGGCGACAAGCTGAAGCTGATCAAGCTCGACCCGAGCCAGCATTTCACCAAGCCGCCTGCGCGTTACTCGGAAGCGAGCCTGGTCAAGGAAATGGAAAAACGCGGCATCGGTCGTCCATCGACCTATGCGGCGATCATTTCGACGATTCAGGACCGTGGTTACGTGGCCCTGCACAACCGTCGTTTCTATTCCGAAAAGATGGGCGATATCGTCACCGAGCGTTTGTCCGAAAGCTTTTCGAACCTGATGGACTACGGCTTCACCGCCGGCATGGAAGAAAACCTCGACGACGTGGCCCACGGGCAGCGGGACTGGAAGAACGTCCTCGACGAGTTCTACGGTGACTTCAAGAAGAAACTCGAAGTGGCCGAAGCACCCGACAGCGGCATGCGCGCCAACCAGCCGGTGATGACTGACATCCCGTGCAAGGTCTGCGGCCGCCCGATGCAGATTCGTACCGCGTCCACCGGCGTGTTCCTCGGTTGCTCGGGCTACAGCCTGCCGCCGAAAGAGCGCTGCAAGGCCACGGTCAACCTCACGCCGGGCGACGAAATCGCCGACGACGATGAGGGTGAGTCCGAATCCCGCGTACTGCGTGGCAAACATCGCTGCCCGATCTGCAGCACCGCGATGGATGCGTATCTGCTGGATGAGAAGCACAAGCTGCACATCTGCGGCAACAACCCGGATTGCTCGGGTTACGAGATCGAAGAGGGCACGTACCGCATCAAGGGCTACGAAGGCCCGAGCGTCGAGTGCGACAAGTGCGGCGGTGAAATGCAGCTCAAGACCGGCCGTTTCGGCAAGTTCTTTGGCTGCACCAACTGCAAGAACACCCGTAAGCTGCTGAGAAGCGGTGAAGCCGCACCGCCGAAGATGGACCCGGTTAAGATGCCGGAGCTCAAGTGCGACAAGGTCGACGACACCTACATCCTGCGCGACGGTGCTTCCGGGTTGTTCCTGGCGGCCAGCCAGTTCCCGAAAAACCGCGAGACCCGTGCACCCCTGGTCATGGAAATTGCGCCGCACAAGGACGAGATCGATCCGAAGTATCACTTCTTGTGCGAAGCGCCGAAGAAGGACCCCGATGGTCGTCCGGCAGTGATCCGCTACAGCCGCAAATCCAAGGAGCAGTACGTGCAGACCGAAGTGGAGGGCAAGCCTACTGGCTGGCGTGCTTTTTACGACGGCGGCAAGTGGAAGGTCGAGGACAAGCGTTGATCGTTTGATCTCGATCCGACTGGTCAGCCCCGACGCTTTGCGTTAAAAGAATCCCTCGGCGTGCTCTTGCGCTCCGAGGGATTTTTTTGTCTGCGGTTGACCGGCCGCAGGCGCGTTGCGATTCACTCATCTCTACAGAGGCCGCTGTCATGGCTCACGAACTCTATACCCGCACCAATCAGAAGATTTTCTTTGCAGGTCTTGCCCTGGAAGCGATGGCCAAGGCCAGAGACAGTCACGCCATGAACGCCCAAGGGCTTGAGCAGGCCGAGCGTGAGTCCGCGATCTTTCATTTGTATGGTGCGTTGCTGGGGCTGTGCCATGAAATCGCCGGCTACTACCGGCTGCCGCAGGCCAGTACGCCGCGTGCCGAGGACCTGCTGTCACCGAAGGTACTGGAAGCCATCGCCATTCCGGAAATGGGCGAATTGGTCGAGCTCGCCCACAACCGCGAAACGTGGCTGGCGCAGTTGCTGGCTTCGTACCGTGCGCTGTTTATGCCGCCCAGCGCGCCGCGCAAGCCGAAAGGCGATGTCACGCAGCCTTTGATCATTTCAGTGGGCGCCGAAGAAGAGCCTGAGCAGCCATTGACGCGGGAAGAGATGGAGAGCTGGCGTCAGCAGATCAAAAGCCTGGCCATCCGGTTCAGAGAAGGCCTGAGCGAGTGCTGATACGGAGTGATCGATGGACTAGGGGCTGAGTCGTCTGGCTGTTACAATGCCGGCCTTTCGTGGAGAACTGCTCTGATGCCAACTTCGTTTCTGGAAATTGTTGAACTGCCTGACGGCCGCATCGAACTGCGCCGCGCTGAAGACGAAGGGTCCCTCGTCACGCTGAATTTCTCCGAAGACGCCAAGGCGTTTTTGCAGGGTCAACACGTTGAAGTCGCCAAGGCGATGCTCAGCGTTGGTGTGCAGATGGCAGGTCGGCTGGCCGAAGGTGAGTTGACCAAGGATGAAGACGGGCCGCGCGTCCTGCATTGATCCTCGGAATCTGCCGGTCGCTCACACGCTATCCCGCTTCTCGATCCTCAAGAAGCGCCTACATGCTCTAAATACCCTGAATAGTGCTGCCGACGTGATCAGCCCAGCCGAATGTTGAGGCTCTGCGCGTCGCCGATACGTGCTGCGCTTGCCAGTTGCTGGCGCGCATTGCCCGAGATCGGATTAATCCAGCTGACCACCGTATGGCTGCGGCCCAGGCGCAAGACTTCACGGGTCAGTTCCAGCGCACTCTGGGTTCCTCGCGGGTGCATCAGAATAATACGTTCCCGATTCAAACCGGCGTCACGCAGCCAAGCCTGGGTCACACTGGCAGGCGGTGCCACCAGCGTCAGCCAGCGATCATTGGTGTCTTGGCTCAGCTCACGCAGAATCGGCGCCAGCAAGTTGAGGCAGTTCCCGGCAGCGCCGCGCAAAGACAGTTCACTGAAGACTTCCGGCTCGTTGCTCCAGGGCGACTCTGCAATCTCTGCCAGCGTCGGGACCTGCAGCAGCGGGACGTCGAGCATGGGCAGGCCGGGCGCCATGAATGCTTCGAACAGTGGCAGTTGTGCATGTTGTTGCGGTGTCTGTGGGAGCTGCATCTACGTTCTCCTTATCGACGTATCACGCCGACGCTCAAGCCTTCAATGACAAGATCCTGATCTTTGAGATTCACTTCGATCGGTGCGAAGTCGGCGTTCTCGGCCAGCAGCCAGACCTTGTTGCCCTCACGCTTGAAGCGTTTGACCGTGACTTCGTCGCCGATTCGCGCCACTACGATCTGGCCGTTGCGCGCTTCGCGGGTGGTGTGGACGGCCAGCAGGTCGCCGTCGAGAATGCCAACGTCTTTCATGCTCATCCCGTGTACCCGCAGCAGGTAATCTGCACTCGGATGAAAGAAGGCCGGGTTGATGGCGAGGGATTCTTCGATGTGTTGCTGGGCCAGGATCGGCGCACCCGCTGCGACGCGGCCAATGATCGGCAGGCCGCTGTCATCGGGTTTGGCTTCGAAGCCGGGAATGCGAATACCGCGGGAAGCGCCCGGGGTCATTTCGATGGCGCCTTTGCGCGCGAGTGCTTTCAAGTGCTCTTCGGCAGCGTTGGGCGATTTGAAGCCCAGCTCCTGAGCGATCTCGGCGCGGGTCGGCGGGTAGCCGTTGTCTTCCAGGCAGCGCTTGATGAAGTCCAGAATCTCGGCTTGGCGTGACGTCAGTTTGATCATGTGCATCGCTCTGGCTTTTTATACAGTGACTGGGATTATATACAGTGCTTGGGTCTTGGCAATGATCCTTTTTGCGACGTCTGTAATCACCCCGTGCCATGAATGGCTACAGGCCCCGGTTTGTATGGTTAAATGCCCGTGACTGACCGGACGGAAAGCGACGCTCAGGGTTGACAGTGCCGTGTATGAAACGTATGTTTCAAACACGTGTTTGTCAGGCGTTGAACCATGGCTCAGTCGGAAACAGTTGAACGAATTCTCGATGCAGCGGAGCAGCTGTTTGCCGAGAAGGGTTTTGCCGAAACCTCGTTGCGGCTCATCACCAGCAAGGCGTCAGTCAATCTGGCAGCGGTGAACTACCACTTCGGTTCAAAGAAGGCCCTCATCCAGGCGGTATTCTCCCGCTTCCTCGGGCCGTTCTGCGTCAGTCTCGACCGCGAGCTGGAACGCCGTCAGGCCAAGCCTGAACACAAACCCACCCTTGAAGAGTTGCTGGAAATCCTCGTCGAACAAGCGCTGGTGGTTCAGCCGCGCAGCAACAACGACCTGTCCATCTTCATGCGCCTGCTGGGCCTCGCGTTCAGTCAGAGCCAAGGCCACTTGCGTCGTTACCTCGAAGACATGTACGGCAAGGTGTTCCGTCGTTACATGCTACTGGTCAATGAGGCCGCACCGCGCATTCCCCCCATCGAGCTGTTCTGGCGGGTCCACTTCATGCTGGGCGCTGCCGCGTTCAGCATGTCCGGTATCAAGGCACTGCGGGCCATCGCCGAGACCGATTTCGGCGTCAACACGTCCATCGAGCAGGTCATGCGCCTCATGGTGCCGTTCCTGGCGGCCGGCATGCGTGCCGAATCGGGCGTCACCGACAACGCCATGCTTAACGCGCAACTGCGCCCCCGGACCAAAACCCCTACACCGGTGTCTGCCAAGGTCTGAGGCCCGTTACCGGCTGGCGGTGGCGGAATTTGCATCACATCCTTCGATCCCTCACCATGCCGGCCTGAGCATTGGTAGTTGAAGGATCTTCCTATGAGTTCTGGCCTGCAAGGCTCCCTGATGGTGGATGTCGCCGGTACCTGGCTGACCTCCGAAGACCGTCAGTTTCTGCGTCAGCCCGAAGTGGGCGGCCTGATCATTTTCGCGCGCAACATCGAAAGTCCACGGCAGGTCCGTGAACTCTGCGCGTCCATTCGTGCCATTCGTCCCGAATTGCTGCTCGCTGTCGATCAAGAGGGCGGACGGGTACAGCGCCTGCGCCAGGGGTTTGTGCGACTGCCGCCGATGCGCGCCATTGCCGCTCATCCGGATGCCGACAGCCTCGCCGAGCATTGCGGCTGGCTGATGGCAACCGAAGTGCTGGCGGTGGGGCTGGACCTCAGCTTTGCGCCGGTGCTGGATCTGGACTATCAACGCAGTGCGGTGGTCGGCACCCGGTCGTTCGAAGGCGACCCCGAGCGGGCTGCCATGCTGGCGGGCGCTTTTATCCGTGGCATGAACGCGGCGGGCATGGCCGCCACGGGCAAGCATTTTCCCGGGCATGGCTGGGCCGAGGCTGACTCTCACGTGGCCATCCCCCATGACGAGCGCAGTCTGGAAACCATCCGCGCCAATGACCTGGTGCCCTTTCAGCGCTTGAGCAAACACCTGGCCGCAGTCATGCCTGCCCACGTGATCTATCCCCAGGTCGATTCGCAACCGGCGGGCTTTTCCCGCCGCTGGCTGCAGGACATCCTGCGTGGCGAGCTGGGCTTCGATGGCGTGATCTTCAGCGATGACCTGTCGATGGCCGGCGCCCATGTTGTCGGTGATGCTGCCAGCCGCATCGAGGCGGCGCTTACTGCAGGCTGTGACATGGGATTGGTCTGCAACGACCGGGCGGCGGCTGAGCTCGCGTTGAGCGCGGCGCAGCGCTTGAAGGTTTCGGCTCCTGCGGCGCGACTTGACCGGATGCGCGGCCAGGGCATGGCGTCCACCGAATACCGGCAGCACCCCCGCTGGCTGGCGGCGCTGACCGCCCTGCGCGCAGCTCAATTGATCGAATAAGGAATAACCCATGACTGTTTATGCGATTATCGGCGGCACCGGCCTGACCCAGCTCGAAGGGCTGACGATTCGTCAGTCCCTGTCAGTGAATACCCCGTACGGCGCGCCGTCGGGCGATATCCATCTGGGCGAATACGCCGGCCGCGAGGTGATGTTTCTGGCGCGTCACGGGCACCCGCACCGCTTTCCGCCGCACAAGGTCAACTACCGCGCCAACATCTGGGCCCTGAAGCAGGCCGGGGCCGAGGCGATTCTGGCGGTCAACGCCGTGGGCGGGATTCACCCTGACATGGGCACCGGCCATTTCTGCGTGCCCCATGATCTGGTGGACTACACCAGCGGTCGCGAACATACGTTCTTTGCCGATGACCTGGAGCACGTGACCCACATCGATTTCAGTTTCCCCTACAGCGCGCCACTGCGGGCTCGACTGATTGCAGCACTGGCCGCTGAAGGGTGCGCCCATAGCGACTTCGGCGTGTACGCCTGCACCCAGGGCCCGCGCCTGGAATCCGTGGCCGAGATCGCGCGTCTGGAGCGCGACGGCTGTGACATCGTCGGCATGACCGGCATGCCGGAAGCGGCCCTGGCCCGTGAGCTCGAACTGGAATACGCCTGCCTGGCGCTGGTGGTGAATCCGGCCGCCGGCAAGTCGGCAGCGGTCATTACGATGGCGGAAATCGAGCAGGCGCTGCACGACGGGATTGGCAAGGTCAAGGCCACACTGGCAAGGGTGCTCAGCGCCGCCTGAAGCAGGCTGTCGTCGGGATGGACAGGATTTTTTTTAGAAAGCTGGCTAGGCCGGAGAGGGCAATAAAGTCAACGCCATTTCGTTGAAAAAGTTGTCCACGGAAAGCGTGAATATCTCTGTGGATAAGTTTCTGTAAGCCTGTAGTTGCAAGGCTTTAGCTGCAATGGTCGTTTAATGATCAGGTTTGCTAATGGCGTCGATGGGGCGAGTTAATCGTCAGAATTCTCTTCGGATCAGGCCTGGACTCAGCGGGTTAACGCGGGGGAGGGATGGGGCGACGTTATGCCCGGCAGGACGACGACAATGACGCCCTGCCAAGGCAGATTCCCGTAGGGGGCAATCAGGTGGTTCAGCGAACAGGTTAGCGGGTAAGAAGTCCTGATCAGCTGATCAGGACTCGGCCCACTCAACATCGGTCAAACCCAGTTGCTCGGCTTTTGGCTTGGTCACTTTAGGGACTCGGTCCGAGCGGTATTTTGGAATCTGACCGAACCCGGCATCCACCGAGGCCCAGTGCCAGGCCGATGCGTTGTCCATGGCTTCGGCGCTGATGTAAAAGCTTTTGTAACTGCCGTGCAGCAGATAATCGATTCTGAAATGCTTGTACTGTGCCACGCTTGCAAACCTCCCTATCAGTCACTCTCTTTGTAACTGAGTCGTCACCGCCGGGAAAATTCACTCGAAATTACCGTTCTAAGCCAAACGGTTAGCTTTAGTACAGAACGGTGAGCGAACCGTCGGCCACCCTCACAAATGGATGGCAAACCCCCGGTGTTGAGCGGTTTCAGCGGCGCCATGGCGGCATGAAGCAGGACGCGATGCGGCGGGGACGACGATGAAAGCCGTCCTGCCGCACCGTTTTTACACTCAAATGGTTACTTGTTCAGGAATTTGAACACAGTGGTCTGAGTGTAAGACTTGCCCGGGTCCAGGCGAGTGGAAGGGAAGGCTGGCTGATTGGGCGAGTCCGGGTAGTGCTGGGTTTCCAGGGTGAATGCGCCCCAGTGCGGGTAGATCTTGCCGCCTTTGCCTTTGACGGTGCCGTCGAGGAAGTTGCCCGTGTATAGCTGAACGCCGGGCTCGGTGGTGAATAGCTGCAAACGGCGACCGGACTTCGGATCGACCACGTCCGCTGCCATATTCGACAGCTTGCCCTTGGTGTCGAGCACCCAGTTGTGGTCGTAGCCGCCCTGCGTGGCTTCGGCGAACTTGAGCTGCACGTTGTCTTCACGGATGCGCTTGCCGAAGGCGACAGGCTTGAGGAAGTCCAGCGGTGTGCCCGCCACAGGCGCCAGCTCACCCGTCGGGATCAGCGTCTCGTTCACCGGCGTATAGCGTGCTGCGTGCACCACGGCCACCTGGTCGAGGATGTCACCGTTGCCAGCGCCGGCCAGGTTGAAGTAGCTGTGGTTGGTAAGGTTGAGCACGGTCGGCTTGTCAGTTGTGGCGTGGTACTGAATGCGCAACTCGTTCTTGTCGTTCAGGCTGTAGGTGACTTCGGTTTTCAACGTCCCGGGGAAACCCATCTCGCCATCGACGGAGACATAGGTCAGCTTCACCCCGACCGAGCCTTTGTCCTTGACCTCTTCTGCCTTCCAGATCTGCTTGTCGAAGCCTTTCGGGCCGCCATGCAGGGAATTGGTCTTGTCGTTCAGCGGCACCTGATAGCTCTTGCCATCCAGGGAGAACTTGCCGCCGGCCAGGCGATTGCCGAAGCGGCCGATGGTGGCGCCGAAAAACGCGGTGCCTTTGACGTAGCCGTCCACGTCATCGAAGCCCAGGACCACGTCTTCAGCCTTGCCGTGCTTGTCCGGTACCAGCAGCGACTGCAGCGTGCCGCCGTAAGTGATCACGGTCGCCTGCATGCCCTGGCTGTTGCGCAGGGTGTATTTCTCGACCGGGGTGCCATCGGCGAGTTTGCCGAACGCACCGTGTTCGGTGGTCAGTCCGGCGGCGTGCACTTGCAGGGCGGCGGCCATCAGCGACAGGCCTAGGGCAGGTATGAGCGTCTTTCTCATTGCGTTGATCCTTTCTTCTTATGGGAGGTAGTTATGAGCATGTTGCTGTGGACGTTGTCGCAGGTACCGCTCAGGGCAGCACCCTTGTTGCGCGGGATGCTGCAGCCCGTCGCCACCGAAGAAGGCGCAGCGACGGCTGATTGGTCATACTATTTGAGCCGGTCGGCCCTGATATTTCGAGTTATAGATCAAAAGCACTCGCTTTAAAAATAAATTGTAATACTATTTGGCGAAAGGCCGTGTCGGTTACGACCCGGGAAGGTCTAGCCCAGGATTGCCCGTCTGTACAGGCGTTTGACTCCTAATCGTATGATCATTAGCCTCGATTTGCGGAACACAACGCAGACAGGGGCGGATCAATGAGCAGCAGTTTTCACGCGTCGACGGTAGACCGTCTGGGAGCCTGGATTGCTCAAGGCAATGTAACGCCGGGCCAGTCGCTGAAGGTTGAAGCGGCATTGGGTGAAGAATTCGGGGTCAGCCGTACGGTGATTCGCGAAGCCATCAAAACACTGGTGGCCAAAGGGTTGCTGGAGGTCGGGCCCAAAGTGGGTACGCGGGTCATGCCGGTACGCAGCTGGAATCTGTTCGACCCACAAGTGGTGGGCTGGTTGGCGGCCAAAGGCCTGCCCCAGAGTTTTGTGCTGGACCTGCTGGATTTGAGGCGCGCCATAGAACCGATGGCGGTGCGTTGGGCGTGCGAAAGGGCGACACCGGAGCAGATTGCCGGGATTCACGCGGCCTATGCGCGGCTTGCGGCCAGCGTTGCGGACCCGAGTGATTACAACGCTGCGGACCAACGTTTCCATGAAGCGGTGCTGGCGGCGAGTCATAACCAGTTCATCGAGCAGATGTTGCCGGCACTGGGCGCCTTGCTGGCGATCTCGTTCGAAGTGTCGTCGGGGGTGCCCGGAGAGCTCGGCAGGACCTTGCCGCTGCATAAGGATCTGGCGGATGCCATCGCCAACCGGGATTCGGCGCGGGGTGTCTGGGCTTGCATGAGCCTGATTGAAAACGCGGGTGAAGTGATTGCGCGTTCACGGGAACAACCGCTGGCGCGCGAGTCCTGAACAGGCCAGTTTGACGTTCTACAGGTGAGCTTTTTGAGTGGCTCACGGACCTACAATAATAAGCAGGAAATTGTTCATGAAGTGGCTGCCGGTCTGTGACCAGCTTTTCAAATTGGCCGAAGGGCCGTTCTGGGATCATGCCCAGCAGGCGTTGTACTGGGTCGATATCGCCGGCTTCCGTGCGTTGCGCCTGCATGCAGGCACGCTGTCCCACTGGCAATTCAGCGAGCCGGTTTCGGCCTTCATCCCCACCACGCAAGGTGATGCACTGGTCACCCTCGCCAGCGGCGTTCATCGTCTCGACCTTGATTCCCCGTTCCATCAGCCCGTTGTTTCTCTGCTGTGCGCAGCCGACCCTGTGCCGGGCAACCGTGCCAATGAAGCCCGTTGCGACCGGCACGGCAGACTGTGGCTGGGGACGATGCAGAACAACCTGGACGAGCAGGGCGGCAACTTGCCTATCGAGCGTCGCTCGGGCGGGCTTTACCGCGTCGACGGCGATGGCTCGGTCGCTCCTTTGGTCCAGGGTCAGGGCATCGTCAACACCCTGGTCTGGCCGGAAAACGGTTCAGCGGTGCTGACCGCCGACACCCTGGACGGCGTGATCTATCGCTACCCGATCAACGATGATCATTCCCTCGGTGAGCGGGAAGTCTGGGCCCATGAGCATGCTCGCGGCGCACCCGATGGCTCGGCGATGGACGAAGACGGGTTTGTCTGGAACGCCCGCTGGGATGGTGGTTGCCTGATCCGCTTTGCCCCCGATGGCAGCGTTGACCGGATCGTCGAACTGCCGGTCAGTCACCCGACCAGCTGCGTGTTCGGCGGGCCCGACATGACCACTTTATTTGTGACCAGCGCGCGGCCTGCGGAGGGCGCACTGGAGCTGGACGGGTCTGTGATTCAGATGGAAATCGGCGTCAAGGGCATGGCCTCACACCGCTTCGCGGGATGATCCAAACCCTGTGCTCAAGGGGTGTGACACTCGGTTACATAGGCTTCATTGATAATATGATATGACTGTTTTCAGTCGAGCGGCCTGCACTGTTTCCAGCTGTATGCCGCCCCGACACTCACTGCTGAACGCTGTAGCTAGTCAATAAAAATAAGGAGTTAGCTATGTTGAGTCGCCACGGGATTCGTTCCCTGTGCTGTGCTGCTGTTGCCACCGCCATTCTGGGCATGAGCGCCGGTGTATCCGCCGCTGACGCCGAAAAGGTCAAGATCGGTTTTCTGGTCAAGCAGGCTGAAGAGCCCTGGTTCCAGACCGAATGGCAATTCGCCGAAAAGGCCGGTAAAGAACACGGTTTCGAAGTTATCAAAATCGCCGTTCCCGACGGTGAAAAAACCCTCTCTGCCATCGACAGCCTCGCCGCCAACGGCGCCAAAGGGTTTGTCATCTGCCCGCCTGATGTTTCCCTCGGCCCGTCCATCGTCGCCAAAGCCAAGGCCAACGGCTTGAAAGTCATGGCCGTCGATGACCGTTTCGTCGATGCCAAAGGCAAGTTCATGGAAGACGTGCCGTACCTGGGCATGGCCGCGTTCGAAGTCGGCCAGAAACAGGGCGCGGCCATGGCCGACGAAGCGAAGAATCGCAAGTGGGACTTGAAAGAAACCTACGCGATCATCAACACCTACAACGAGCTGGACACCGGCAAGAAACGCACCGACGGTTCGGTGGATGCGTTGAAGAAAGCCGGTCTGCCTGAGGATCACATCCTCTTCGCACCACAGAAGACCCTCGACGTGCCGGGCAGCATGGATTCCACCGGCGCTGCCCTGCCCAAGCTTCCAAGCGGGGCGAAAAACCTCATTGTCGGCGGCATGAACGACAACACCGTTCTGGGTGGCGTGCGCGCCACGGCGGGGGCAGGTTTCGCACCGGCCAACGTGATCGGCATCGGTATCAATGGCACTGACGCCATCGATGAACTGAAGAAGAAGGAAAGCGGCTTCTTCGGGTCGATGCTGCCAAGCCCTGACAAAGAGGGCTATAACACTGCGCTGATGGTGTACGAGTGGGTCACCACCGGCAAAGAACCGCCTAAATACACCGCCATGGATGACGTGACCCTGATTCATCGCGGCAACTTCAAGGACGTGCTGACCCCGCTCGGTTTGTACAAGTAAGCGCGGCAGTCGAGTCGGGACGCCTGGCAATCAGGCGGATATCTGCGAGGCCTCGCTCCACCCGACAAGGGTGGGGCGGGGTGGAGGTGGTTCATGCAACAGGCATCGGTTCAGCAACAGATCCAGCACGGCGGCAGCCTGCGCTTCAACGGGATCGGTAAAACCTTCCCCGGCGTGAAGGCGCTGTCGGACATCAATTTCGAAGCTCGGCCAGGCAGCGTTCACGCGCTGATGGGCGAGAACGGCGCGGGTAAATCGACGCTGCTGAAGATTCTCGGCGGCTCGTACCAGCCCAACAGCGGCGATCTGCAGATCGGCGATCAGCACCTGGCGTTTAAATCCACTGCCGACAGCATCGCGGCCGGCGTGGCGGTGATTCATCAGGAACTGCATCTGGTCCCGGAAATGTCGGTGGCGGAAAACCTGCTGCTTGGTCACATGCCCAATCGCTGGGGCATGATCAACCGTCGGGCGATGGTCCGCCGCGCGCGGGAACTGCTCAAAGGCCTGGCCGACGAGATCGACCCGAACACGCGCCTGGGTGATCTGTCCCTGGGTCAACGGCAACTGGTGGAAATCGCCAAGGCCATGTCGCGCAATGCCCACGTCATCGCGTTCGACGAACCCACCAGCAGCCTGTCGGCGCGGGAGATCGATCGTCTGATGGCGATCATCACCCGGCTGCGTGATGAAGGCCGGGTCATTCTTTACGTTTCCCACCGGATGGAAGAAATCTTCCGCGTCTGCGACGCCGTCACCGTGTTCAAAGACGGCCGCTTCGTGCGCACCTTCGAGGACATGGCCGATCTGGACCATGACCGCCTGGTGACCTGCATGGTCGGGCGCGATATTCAGGACATCTATAACTATCGGCCGCGTCAGCACCAGGGGCCGAGCCTGCGGGTGACCGGCCTGATGGGCCCGGGCTTGCAGGAGCCCGCCAGTTTTGCCGTGGAGAAGGGCGAGATCCTCGGCTTCTTTGGGCTGGTCGGTGCCGGTCGGACCGAGATGTTTCGCATGTTGTCGGGGCTGACGCGCAGTCAGGCCGGGACCTTGCAGCTGGAAGGCAAGCCGCTGAACCTGCGTTCACCCCGTGACGCCATCGACGCCGGCATTCTGCTGTGTCCGGAAGACCGCAAGAAAGAAGGCATCGTGCCGCTCTCCAGTGTCGCCGAGAACATCAACATCGGCGCGCGGCCTCGGCACCTCAGCCTGGGTTGCCTGATCCAGGGGCGCTGGGAGCGGGACAACGCCCGGCACCAGATCAAATCAATGAACGTCAAGACGCCTTTCCCCGAGCAGCAGATGCTGTTCCTGTCGGGTGGCAATCAGCAGAAGGCCATTCTGGGCCGCTGGCTGTCGATGCCAATGAAGGTGCTGCTGCTGGACGAGCCCACCCGCGGCATCGACATCGGCGCGAAATCCGAGATCTATCAGATCATCCATAACCTGGCTGCCGATGGCATCGCGGTCATCGTGGTCTCCAGCGACCTGATGGAGGTGATGGGCATTTCCGATCGCATTCTGGTCATGAGTGAAGGCGCCATCACCGGCGAATTGTCCCGGGAAGAGGCTAATGAACAGCGTCTTCTGCAACTGGCATTGCCGCGTACGCGCGGTTGAACCTGGCTATGAAAACTGGCTATGAAAAATAAGAACGAGGTGCGTATGTCTACCGAATCCAGCCTGACGGCTCCCCGCCAAGGCATGAACTTGCGTCGATTCGTCGACGACTGGGCCATGCTCATGGCCGCCCTGGGCATCTTTGTGCTCTGTGCGCTGCTGATCGACAACTTCATGTCGCCGCTGAACATGCGCGGCCTGGGCCTGGCGATCTCCACGGTCGGCATCGCCGCCTGCACCATGCTCTACTGCCTGGCGTCCGGGCATTTCGACCTGTCGGTCGGTTCGGTGCTGGCATGCTCCGGGGTCATTGCCGGGATCGTCATTCGCGACACCGACAGCGTGTTTCTCGGCGTATCGGCGGCGCTGGCCATGGGCTTGCTGGTCGGGCTGATCAACGGCATCGTCATCGCCAAGCTGCGCATCAACGCGCTGATCACCACCCTGGCGACCATGCAGATTGTGCGAGGGCTGGCCTATATCTTCTCCAACGGTAAAGCCGTGGGCGTGGGCGACGAGGCCTTCTTCGTGTTCGGTAACGGTCAGCTGTTCGGTGTGCCGGTGCCGATTCTGATCACCATCGTCTGCTTTATATTCTTCGGCTGGCTGCTGAACTACACCACCTACGGCCGCAATACCCTGGCCATCGGCGGCAACCAGGAAGCGGCGTTGCTCGCAGGCGTTCACGTCGACCGGACCAAGATCATCATCTTCGCCGTGCACGGTTTGATTGGTGCGCTGGCCGGTGTGGTGCTGGCCTCGCGCATGACCTCAGGTCAGCCAATGATCGGCCAGGGTTTCGAGCTGACGGTGATTTCCGCGTGCGTACTGGGCGGGGTTTCCCTCAGTGGCGGCATCGGCATGATTCGTCATGTCATCGCCGGGGTGCTGATTCTGGCGATTATCGAGAACGCCATGAACCTGAAGAACATCGACACCTTTTACCAGTACGTGATTCGCGGCACGATCCTGCTCCTGGCGGTGATCATCGACCGGTTGAAGCGTCGCTGATTCGGAGTTTTCAGGCGTGCGCTGTGTGGGGAGAGGCCCTCCCACACAGCGCAAGCCTGCTACCAAGCCGCCTTACACCAGCTTCGAAGTCTCGAAGATCAACTTCATCGTCGCCTGGGCCAGCGACTGCGCTTCAACCCGTATCGTCTCCAGCTGCACTTTGGCCTCGTTGAACCGGGCGTCGTGATTGCGCACCTCGATGAGTTGCGTCAGTTGCAACGAGGCGTCGATGAGGCCATAGAGGTTACGGTGCAGCTGGTGGGTGACTTTGGTCAGATGCGGGTAGACGTCCGGCTTCCCCTCAGGATCAATCACAGCCGCCATATTCATGGCGTCCGCAGAAGATCGGTTGCCGCTCAGGACGTAGTTGAGGTCGACACCGGCTTGCGCAATGCGAAGCAGATAATCGGCCTTGGGTGATCGAGTGCCGTTCTCGTAATTGCCCTGAGCGTTCGTCTCGACGCCACCGATCGCTCCCAATGCGCTCTGTGACAGCTTCAGTCTGGTGCGTTCCTGCCTGAGTCTCAGGCCTATGCCATTCATGTGATCAACTCCATTTGACGATCCCTGACGTTAAGCAGCTGATTGCGAATTCATGAATCGACTCGGCGCGAGAGTGAGCAGATCAACGCAAACGGGTGCGGTTGAAGAGGTTTAACCAACTCATGCCGGGCAGACAATACAACCATCTGGTTGGAATGTGGATCCAAACATACCGGTTTGTAGGAGTTTTCTCAAACAGTTGTACGATAACTGCCCGAATGAAGTGCTTTTATTTGGACTGTTCAGCGTTCTGAGCGGGGGTGCGAGGGAGCGAAGGGCGGTAAACAGCCGGGGCCTCTGCAGCCCCGGCGTCGATGCTCTCAGGAAGGGCAGTGGGCGTCGGGTTGACGCGCCCATTGCGTGGCGGTGCGGGCGATGGTGTCGGCCAGCGTTGACACGGCTTTCTGGTGCGCGATGACCAGATTTTCCATGCCGATGCCCGCCGGTTGCCTGATGACGCTGCTGCAGGTGAGGGTTTGCCGCTGGGTACCGGGCTCGGCCCCGATGCCTCGCAGGCTCAGGTTCCAGACGACATCGATCAGCGCATATTGATCCAGCACCGATTCAAAGCGACGTACGTCGGTCCGGACCGACAGCACCGGCTGATCACGTTGTTTGGGCAAGCCCGCCAAGTCCCGTGAGCCGAAGCGGCGCTCCAGTTGCCCGGTCAGGGCGTCATGGAACTCATCGCCCAATGGGGCGCCCCAACGCTCATTCTCCAAAATCGCCAGGCTGCCGTTGCCCTGGCGGATGACCAGCGGCGGCTGATCGACCTGAACCGCCATGAGCACCGCCTGCATTTCAAACTGGAACGGCGTCTGACCCACATTTGCAGGCGTCGGAGTGGCCGGCGCGATCAGCGTGTAATAGTGGGTCGGCATGGAGGAGCAGGCCGTCACACCCAGCACGCAGGCCAAGGCGAGGAACGAGTTACGCAAGGTCATTGAGCAGGCTCCGGAGCAATTTCACGGGAAGAGGATGATCCTTTGTACGAGCCGGGCGCCGCATCGCCGGTACGACCGCGAATCAGCGATTCAGGGTGACGGCTGAGGAAATCGGTCAACACACGGACCGAGCGGGCCGTGCGCTGGACTTCGTCCATGGCCTGACCCAGTTGCTGACGGGCAGGCGAGTCGTCCGACAACGCTTCGTTGGCCGTGCCCAGGGTTTTCTGCGCTTGCTGCAACGCGCCGCGCATCTGCGGCAACACATCGCTGTTGACCTGCTTCATGGTTTTCTGAAGTTCGATCAGGCTGCCGTTGAGGTTCTTCGCCAGGTCGTCGAGGGGGATCTTGCCCAGTTTGTCGACGAACGCCTGCAACTGCTCCTGCAGTTTGTCGAAGCTGCCGGGCACCGTCGGGATCTCCAGCGGCCGCGCCTTGGCGTTGTAGGAAATCTTCGCCGCCTTGGGATCGAAATCCATCGCGACGTACAGCTGGCCGGTCAACAGGTTGCCGGTACGCACTTGCGCCCGCAGCCCGCGTTCGACGAACTTCCCGAGAATCCTTGAGGTCTGCTCTTCGTCATCGCCAGCGCCTGCCTGCTCTTTGAGCTTGTCATTGGCCGCACCGAGGCGCTGGGGATAAATGACTGCACCGACGATGCCGGGGAATGTGCCCGTGGCAGCGTCATAGTCGAGGTCCACCGACACCACACGGCCGATATTGACGCCAAGGAAATCCACCGGCGCATTGACCACCAGGCCGCGCAGCGACTGGTTGAAGCGCATGCGGATGTATTTGGGTTCGCCATCGGGCGGCGCCAGTGCCGTGGTCTGATCTTCGAACAGTTTGAATTCGGCGTTGCCGTCGGCTGGCTTGGCATCGGGGCTGTATTTGGGTTCGCGGAAGGCGATACCGCCGGAGAGGATCGACGCCATGGACTGGGTCGATACTTTAAGGCCCGAGGCGCCGAGGGTCACGTCCACGCCGCTGGCGTTCCAGAAGCGCGAGTCGGTGAGCACGAATTGATCATTGGGCGCGCCGACGAAGATTTCGACGTCGACGCCCTTGCCGTCCTTCGCCAGTTCGTAGGCCACGACCTGGCCCACCTGGATGCGGCGGAAGTACACCGGCGAGCCGATGTCCAGCGAGCCGAGGTCGTCGGTGTGCAGAATGAAGCGTTTGCCTTTCTCACCGAAGGTCACGGCGGGCGGGGTTTCCAGACCGGTGAAGTCTTTTTTGGTTTCTTCCGAGCTGCCGGCGTCGGCGCCGATGAAAGCCCCCGACAACAGCGTGTCGACACCGGTGACGCCGTGGGCACCAATGCGCGGACGCACCACCCAGTACTGCGTATCGGCGCGGGTGAACGGCGCGGCCGACTGGTTCAGGTCGATGCTCGCCAGCACGTGGGTGCGGTCATCGCTGAGTTCGATGTCGGTGACGACGCCGATGACTACGTTCTTGTACTTGACCTGAGTCTTCTTGGCTTCCAGGCCCTCTGCCGTGAGAAAGCTCACCACCACTTTGGGGCCGACGTTGAGGAAGTCATGAACCACCATCGACAGGCCGATCAGGGCCGCGACGATCGGCACCAGCCAGACCAGCGAAACGCGCATCTTGCGCGCTTTGACTTGCGGTCGAGTCGGCGGGGAGGGGGGTAGGGTGTTATCGGACATCTTCAACCTCTGCGTCCCAGATTAGCCGGGGATCGAACGTCATGGCGGCAAGCATGGTCATCACCACCACCAAACCAAAAAACAGAATGCCAAGGCGCGGCTCGATGGTGCTGAGCCCGCGAAACTGAACCAGGGCTGCCACCAGCGCGACCACCAGCACATCAAGCATGGACCAGTAGCCGATCAACTCAATGAAACGAAACAGCCGCGAACGTTCGCGCATCGCCCAGGTGCTGCGGCGCTGGCAGGTCACCAGCATCAGCCCCAGTACCAGAAACTTGATACAGGGCACGACCACGCTGGCGATGAAAATCAGAATGGCGATGTCCCACGAGCCGCTTTCGGCGAACTCGATCACCCCGCTCATGATGGTGTTCTCGCTGCTGCTGCCCAGCATCGTCGTGTACATCACCGGCAACAGATTGGCCGGGATATAGAAGATCAGACCGGCGATCAGAAAGGCCCAGGTGCGCGTCAGGCTGTTGGGCTTGCGCCGATGCACGGGCGAGTTGCAGCGCGGGCATTCATGGGCCTCTTCCGCACAGACGTAACTGCACACGTGGCACAGGGTGATCTTGTACTCCCGAGCGTAGGGAATGCCGTTCATTCAGGTTCGACTCCCAGTTCATCCCACAGGCGGCGGATGTCCTTGCCGGCGATCAGCAGGATCAGCACCATCAGCATCGCCATGGCCCACAGGCCGACGCCTGCGTGCACATCGAGCATGCCCGCCAGTTTGACGATGGCCACCAGAATCCCCAGCAGGCACACCTCCAACATGCTCCAGGGCCGCAGGTGTTCGAGGGTGCGCATGCACATTTTGAAGCCGGGGGCGATTTCGCCGCGATGGGCATGGGCCAGCACCCAGAACAACAAGGCGATCTGCAGTGCCGGGGCAAGAATGATGGCCAGCCCGGCGACCAGCGCGATCAGCGTGATCTGCCCCTGTGCCAGCGCCTGAACCGAACCCCACAGCGTTACCTCGTTGTGCAGGCCCTGCATGCTGATGGTGATGACCGGGAATACGTTGGCGAAGATGAACAGAATGCAGGCCGCAATGCTCAGGGCAAGCAGTTGTTCGAGGGTCAGCCGGTGGCTGCGACGCAGGATCGCGGCGCAGCGCAGGCAATAGGCTGCCTCGCCCTTGTTCAGGGGCATGGACTCATAGACCGAGTCGCAGTGCTCGCAAATGATCCACTGATCACCGTGGCTATGGGGCTCGGCGATCATTGGCGCGGTCGGCTGCTGGGGGGCATGAGCCTGGCGGTGAGAAATGTCAGTCATCGGCGTGGGCGTCGCGGAATTCATGGGCGTGTTCGCGATAGATCGGCTGTTGTCGATTGCGCGCCTGTGGGGCGGGCGGGCAGCCATACCCAGTCGGTGAGGCGCAGGCTGGCATTATCGGAAATGAACGTCATCAAGGTGCGCCTGCGAAAAGACTTGAGAGATTGACCACAGTGCCATCATCGCGTTCGGTTATTTGTGGGCCCGGCAGCAATCTTCCAGGGGCTCGGTCACCGGTGAGGGTTGAAGACCCGTTCAGGGCGGTCGCCGAGCAGTGTACCGGCTGGACGTTAAACTCGCACTCGCCTGCGGTGGTAGACTCCCGCCACTTCAAACGAGGAGCGACAGACGTGCGCAAGATGGCAATGATGGTGGCGGTGTTGATGCTGGCGGGTTGTGATGGCGGCAAGCCCGCAACGCCCGCCCAGGTTCCGAGCACTGATTCGACCGCGGAAGCGCCGACGCCGGCTTCGCCGCAATGGACCATTCGTGTCCATTTGAAAGAAGCGCTGAGCGACATGACCTATTGGCTGGTCGAGCACCATTACCCGTCTTATGTGGTGAAGGTCGATGGCAGGGAAGTGGTGATGATCGGGCCGTTCGAGTCTCAGGCAGACGCCGAGAAGGCCAAGACAGAGATCGATGCCGCGATGGTCAAAGGCCACCGCCTGTCACAGCTGGAAGTGATCTCGCCTCGATCTTGAGGATGTAAAGCCGGTGGCATCAGGCGATGCCACCGGCCAAAGCGAATCTGGCTACAGAATCAGACGTCGCTCATCAACGACGGCCCAGCAGCAGACCCACCACCAGACCGAAGCCTGCCGAGATCGCCACGGTCTGCCATGGGTGACCGCCGATGTAGTTTTCGGTGGCATCAACGGCTGGCTTGGCGCGTTCGCGCACGCTGCCCACCGATTCGATGGCCTGCTTGAGCTTCTGGCTCAATTGGGCGCGCACGGTGTCGGCTTCTTCGCCAACCAGCGAGGCGCTGTCCTTGAGCAGTTTATCGGACTCTTCAATGAGGGCGGCCAGTTCGCTGAACGCTTGATCCTTGATCTGTTCGACAGCGGCGTTCTGAGCAGCAGTTTTACGAGCCATGGCAAATTTCCTTTCAGTGGTTATAGCAGTGTGCAATGGAGTTTTGAGCGCCCCAAAAGTTGCAGCCCAATTCTGCCAGCGACCAAAAAGTACAACGAATGGGGTCGGGATTCACCGTCCGCGGGTGTAAGATGCTGACGTTTTTCGAGCCGGCCACCGGCTCCGTTTATGCGTTTCGTTTTGCACATCGAGGTACATACCATGAGCTACAACCTGGCCAACAAAACCCTTCCGGAACGCGCCGCCATCGAGGACGAAAAGTCTCGCCTGTTCGATCTGTGGCAGAGCAATCTGGGCAAGGCCAAGGCTGACGCCGCCCGGCTGATGGGCGAGCGGGCCAAGCGCAAGGGCAAATGGTCGGAGTGGGTGCGCGGCGAACTCGACGCCATGTCGCCGCCGGAGTACGCCAACATGGTGCGCGCCGAGGTCAATCGTCAGGTGGCAGCGGCGCGGGGCTGAGGCATTCGATCCCGCCCATTGTGGGACCGGCTTCAGCCGGGAAGAGGCCAGTCCTGGCGACGTCGATTTTTGCGCGTTTTTCCGGTGTGGTGCCTCACGCCTTCCCGGCTAAAGCAGGTCCCACTAAAAGCGTAAAGCCGGTCACGCAGTCCGCCATCACCAACTGCCGCTGGCCGGTTTCGGCAGGCTCAGCGTGCCGCTGTCCTCAAAGCGCATCGTGCCGAACAGCCCGCCAGCCAGCTTGCCGTGCAGTTCGTAGGGCAGGTTGTCGAGGCGCTGCTGATCGGCGAGGCCCACCGCCTGGCGCAAGGCGGCAAAGGCTGAAACGGTGACCGGGACCGTCAGCACGCCTTCGGAGAACCGCCCGATCGTACCTTTCTGATCGCTGACGCCAGACGCCAGCAAGCGACCGTTGACGTCCAGATTCAGCGCCACGCCGTCGTACAGGATGTCGGTGTCATTGGGGTTCTGCAGGCGCAGCTTCACGGCGAAGCGAATTTCCAGATCCTGGCCGGGCAGGGGATCGATGCCCACCACGTTGATGTTCAGCGGGTCGCGGTTGGGAAACAGCGCGCAGGCACTCAGTGCCAGAACCATGGCCAGGCCGGCGAGGAGGGTGCGGATCGGGCGTAGCGGCATCGGTGACTCCCGTGGCAGGCAGCTGGGGCGCAACACGCCCCTTCAAACGTCCTGACGATTCAACTGTGCGACCTCGCGGGCCCCAAGAGGTTCTCCGGCAGGTTCTGCGCCAAGGTCTGCGCGAGAGCCGGGGGGCGGGTCCTGCAGCACCTTCAAGGTCGCGGCTTCCGGGTCGAACTCAGTCAGCTCCGGCTCCTGGTACTCCTCCGGCAGAAAGATATTGAGGATGATCGCGCAGAACGCGCCGACGGTGATGGGCGATTCGAAAATGTTGTGCAGCGCCTTGGGCAGCTCGCGCAAGACTTCCGGCACGGCAGCGACGCCCAGGCCCATGCCCAGGGAAATCGCCACGATCAGCATATTGCGCCGATGCAGGCCGGCCTCCGACAGGATCTTGATCCCCGCCACCGCGACCGTGCCGAACATGATCAGGGTCGCACCACCCAGCACCGGCTTCGGCATCAGTTGCAGCACGGCGCCGATGATCGGAAACAGGCCCAGCAGCACCAGAATCCCGGCAATGAAAAACGCCACGTAGCGGCTTGCCACACCGGTCAGCTGAATAACCCCGTTGTTCTGCGCGAAGGTCACCATGGGCAGGCTGTTGAAGGTCGCGGCCAGCGCCGAATTCAGGCCGTCCGCCAGCAGCCCTGATTTGATCCGGCGGATGTACACCGGTCCGCTCACCGGCTGCCGGGAAATCATCGAATTGGCGGTGAGGTCTCCGGCGGCCTCCAGCGGCGACACGAGAAAGATCACCGCGATCGGGATGAACGCCAGCAGGTCGAAGGAAAACCCGTATTTGAACGGCACCGGAAGGCTCATCACCGGCACCTGAGGCATCTGCGCGAAATCCACCCGACCCATAAGCCAGGCGACCGCGAAGCCAAGGGTCAGGGCGATGATGATCGCGCTCAGGCGCAGTAACGGAATATTGAACCGGTTGAGCACCACGATGGTGATCAGCACCAGACCGGCCAGGCCCATGTTCGCCGCCGAGCCCAAATCGCTGGCGCCGAAGCCGCCGGCCATGTCGGTCATCGCCACCTTCAATAACGACAGGCCCATCAAGGTAATGATCGTGCCGGTGACCACCGGGGTGATCAGCTTGCGCAACTTCCCGATGAACTGGCTGAGGACCACCTCGACGAACGCGGCGCAAAAGCACACGCCGAAGATCGTCGAAAGGATTTCGTCGGTGCCGCCGCCGCGGCTCTTGACCATAAACCCGGCGCTGAGAATCACGCTGAGGAAGGAAAAGCTGGTGCCCTGCAGGCACAGCAGCCCTGAGCCGATCGGGCCGAAGCGTTTGGCCTGAACGAAGGTGCCCAGCCCGGAGACGAACAGCGCCATGCTGATCAGGTAGGGCACTTCGCTGTCGAGCCCGAGCACGCCGCCAACGATGAGGGTGGGGGTGATGATGCCGACGAAACTGGCCAGCACGTGCTGCAACGCCGCGAAGATCGCGGCGGTGAAATGCGGCCGGTCTTCAAGCCCGTAGATGAGGTCGGAGGGTGCAGGCATGGCGGTCGATCGCAGGGGAAAAGGGCGCGCAGGATGCCAGAAAACGCTACGCAGGTCTGCGGGCAGCGTCGAGTTGTTCGCCGGCAAATCCTCACGGCGCTGAACCATCTTTTGCCGTGAGCCTCCATAGTATTGACCGCCAGTGCCCACCGTCATTAGCCTGTCGGTTTATTCCGCAGTATCTCTGGACAAGGAGGTTTTTACTGAGGCGTCACGATGATCGAGAGCACGGCACAGCAGTTTCCGTTGAGTGAGTCGCAAATCGCATTGATAGCCCGGGCGCTGGCTGACAGCCGCCGCTTCCGGATACTGGTTCAGATTGGCAACAGCGAACAGGCGCTGCCCTGCGCCGAGGTGCTGAAGGTCAATCCGGTCAGCGCCGCTACCGTTTCCCACCACACCAAAGAGCTCGAGCGCGCCGGCCTCATCGCCACCCTGCGCGAGGGCAAATACGCCAGCTTCATGATTCAGCGAGAGGTCCTCCACGCCTACGCCCAGCAGTTGATGCAGATCTAGCGTGTGCCGCTTGGTACCGATCGAATGTCAGCGCCCGCACTGGCCCCTTCCCGGCTAAAGCCGGTCCTGCGATGGCATCGCATGCATCCAGCAGGATTGGCATTGACTGTAGGACCGGCTTCAGCCGGGAAGGCGCCAGTACCGGCGGCCTCAATGTTGAGTCCAGCCGGGGACAGATTCATCTACGATGAAGCGCTGTAAATAAATCAGTCCCCTCTGCCACTCTCTTTGCCACTCGCTCTGCCACACTCTCCACCGAGCCGGCCGCGATCCTGTGGGAGCGAGCTTGCTCGCGAAGGCTGCTCTCACTCACCGAAGAAAGTAGCTGACTGCTCCGGCCCCTTCCTGAGCAGGCTCGGTCCCACAGGTTCGGTGGCGTGCCGAAGATACCGGGCAACACCCCGCTGAACTCCCACGTCCCCCGCGAACTCTGAACCCACAGATCACTTCCGATCCACGGGGACGAGTCATGGCGATCAGCGGCGTGCAGGCAGGAGCGGCAGACAGCAAAGGGGAGGTGTTCGAAACGGATCTCCCGGCCCGGCTCGATCGTCTGCCGTGGGGGCGCTTTCACACGTTGCTGGTCTTCGCGCTGGGCATCACCTGGCTGCTCGACGGGCTCGAAGTGACGCTGGCGGGCTCGGTGTCCGGGGCGTTGAAAGACAGCCCCGTCCTGCACCTGACCAACGCCGACATCGGTCTGGCCGGCGGCGCCTACATCTGCGGCGCGGTGCTGGGGGCGTTGTTCTTTGGCTGGCTGACCGACCGTCTGGGCCGGCGCAAGCTGTTCTTCATCACCCTCGCGCTGTACATCACCGCCACCGCCGCCACGGCGTTTTCCTTCAGCCTCTGGAGTTTCCTGCTGTTCCGCTTTCTCACCGGGATGGGCATCGGCGGCGAGTACACGGCGATCAACTCGACCATCCAGGAGTTCACGCCGGCACGGTTTCGCGGCTGGGTCGACCTGACCATCAACGGCACCTTCTGGATCGGCGCGGCCCTGGGCGCGGTCGGCTCCATCGTGCTGCTGGACGCCCCGTGGGTCGGCGCGGACATGGGCTGGCGCCTGTGTTTCGGCATCGGCGCGGTGCTCGGCCTGATCATTCTGCTGATGCGCCTGTGGCTGCCGGAAAGCCCGCGCTGGTTGCTGATCCATGGTCAGGGCGAGGAGGCGAGGGTGATCGTGGAAGGCATCGAAGAACGCCTGCGTCGCCAGGGCCATGACCTGTCAGCGCCAACGGGCCCGCCCTTGCGTCTGCACGCGAGGGACCACACGCCGCTGAAAGAGATTTTCCATACGCTGTTCAACACCTACCGCCGTCGCGCCTTGGTGGGCCTGACGTTGCTGACCGCCCAGGCGTTCTTTTACAACGCGATTTTCTTCACCTACGCGCTGGTGCTCACCGAGTTCTACCAAGTGCCGTCCGCCTCGATCGGCTGGTACGTGCTGCCGCTGGCGTTGGGCAATTTCTGCGGGCCCTTGCTGCTGGGCCGGCTGTTCGATGTGGTCGGTCGGCGGGTGATGATCAGCCTGACCTACGCCGTGTCCGGGGTCCTGCTGACCATTAGCGGCTATCTGTTCCAGCAGGGCGTTCTGGATGTCACGCAGCAGGCCATCGCCTGGATGATCATTTTCTTCTTCGCCTCGGCAGCGGCTAGTTCGGCGTATCTCACCGTCGCCGAAACCTTTCCGCTGGAGATCCGCGCGCTGGCCATCGCCGTGTTCTATGCGTTCGGCACGGCGCTGGGCGGCATTGTCGGCCCGACGCTGTTCGGCCAGCTGATCGACACCCATGAGCGGGGCCCGGTGTTTTTCGGCTACCTGATTGGCGCCGCGCTGATGGTGCTGGCCGCCGTGGTGCAGGCGATCTGGGGCGTGGCCTCCGAGGGTAAATCCCTCGAAGAAGTGGCGCGGCCGTTGTCCCAGGCCCACGACTGACCCCGGCAGGCTGTCGGCGATTGGTCAGTTTTGTTCAATCGCCCGCTCGTGCACCCTTCGTACACTCAACCCACAGTCAATAAGGTGGGAGACGTGCAATGAACCTGATGATGTCCATGGCGGCGTTCGCGCTGGCGGCGTCGATATCGCCGGGCCCTGTGAATGTCGTGGCGCTCAGTTCGGGCGCGCAGTTCGGCTTGATCCCCAGCTTGCGCCACGTGCTCGGCGCGACGGTGGGGTTCGTCGTGCTGCTGATGTTCACCGGGTTCGGCCTGCATGAAGTGCTGCAGCGCTACCCGATGCTGACCGACATCATTCGCTGGGCCGGGGTGGCGTTTCTGCTCTATCTGGCGTGGAAGCTGGCGATGGACGACGGCCGCCTCGACGTCACCAGACCGACCCGCGAGCCGTCGTTTTTCCATGGCGCGGCGATGCAGTGGCTGAACCCGAAAGCGTGGCTGGCGGCGGTGGCGGGAATGGGCGCATTCGTGGCCGATGGCGAAGCGCGACTGATCGGTCTGTTTGCGCTGATTTACTTCGTCGTGTGCTACCTGTCAGTGGGCTGCTGGGCCTACGCTGGCGCTTTTCTCGGCCCTTACTTGCGCAGCCCTGGGCGCATTCGCGTGTTCAACCGCAGCATGGCGGCGCTGTTGGCAGGCTGCGCGGTGTCGCTGTTTTACGTCTGAGCCCTCCCTTGCGAGCAGCAACCGCTGATCAGGGCTTGTACTGACCCGGCGTTGCCGCCAGATGCTTTTTGAACGCCCGCTGAAAGTGCGCCTGATCAGCAAAACCGCTCTGCTGCGCGATGTCGGCGATGGGCTCGCCGCTGCGCAATTGCGCCTGGCCGTGCTGGATGCGCCGGTTGACCAGCCAGGCGTGCGGGGTCATGTGGTAATGCTGCTCGAACGCACGAATCAGGTAGGCCTCGGACAGATTCGCCACCGCGCACAGGTCCTCCAGCCGGATCGGCTGCAGATAATGCGCATCAATGTAACGCGCCGCACGTTCGACCTTGGGATTGGCCCGTTTGGGCGTCAATGTCGAGCCGCCCAGGCGCTGTTCGACCAGGGTGAAAAACCTCACAGCGGCCTCCTCTTTTGCCAGCGTGTCCAGCTGCGCATCCACCAGCCGCCGGTGCAGCTCCAGCAGCCCGTTGAACAACAGCGGGTCACGACAATGGGTGGCCGGATATCCTCGAAACACGCCGCCGTTGCTGACCCCGCAATCGCGCTGAAGCGCCCCCAGCCACTGGGCGTTGACGTACAGCATCAGGTAGGACCACGGCTGATCGTCGATAGGGTTGCAGGCATGGACCTCGCCGGGGTTCATCACCACAACGGTGCCGGTGGTGATGGTCTGGGTGGTTTTCTCGTGCAGATAGGTGCTTTGCCCGGCGGTGATTGCGCCGATGGAAAACACGTCGTGGGCGTGACGGGAATAGCAGACCTTGCGGCCGTCATCAATGGACCGCGCCTCGATGAAAGGCAACTGAGCGTCCCGCCAGAACACCGGTTGATCAAGACGTTTCAACGGGTTCTGGCAGGTCATTTCAACTCATCCCTTGTCGCGTTTGCAGCTGTGAAAGAGGTCCAGCGCCGGCTGGTATTCGGTGGTGGTGACGCCGAGCAAGCCTAGCACCGAATGAAACAGGTAGTCATGGCTCAAGTCCGGCTGGTCTTGCTTGGCGGCCAGGCAGCTGCGATCGACGCTGGCGTCTTCCAGGGTCGAGTGGCCGAACCACATCACCATCGGCACGTGGGTCTGGGCCGTCGGAGCGATGGCGTAGGGCGCGGCGTGCAGGTAGATGCCGTTTTCACCGAGTGACTCACCGTGGTCCGAGACATAGATCATCGACGCATCGACCTTGTCCTGATTGCGCTTGAGCAACTCGATGGTCTGCGACAGGAAATGGTCGGTGTAAAGAATGGTGTTGTCGTAGACGTTTTTCAGCTCGTCGGACGTGCAACTGCCCAGCTGATTGGTGTGGCAAACGGGGGTGAAGCGCTCAAGGCTTTTGGGGTAGCGGTCGTAGTATTCCGGACCGTGGCTGCCATCGGAGTGGAGGACGATGATGGCGTTGCCCTGAAGCGAGTCGATGTAGTCCTGCAAACCCACCAGCAGCGATTCGTCGAGGCAGTTCTGGCCGTCGCAGAACGGGCTCGGCTGGTTTTTCGGAATGTCACTGTGGGGCACCCGCAGGCAGGTGCCCTTGCAATCGCTGTTGTTGTCCAGCCACAGCACCTTCAGGCCGGCGCGCTGAAGCATGTCCAGCAGACCCTCGTAGGTCTTGCCCTTCTTGTCGCTGTAATCGGTGCGCGGAAACTTCGAAAACAGGCACGGCACTGACACGGCAGTGGAGGTGCCGCACGAGGCCACGTGGGTGAAATTGAGAATGTCCTGCTGCTTCAGTTCCGGGTTGGTTTCCCGCCCGTAACCGTTGAGGGAGAAGTGGTCGGCCCGGGCCGTTTCGCCGACGACGAAGATCATCAGGCTTTTTTTCGGCCGCTGTTGCGCTTGCGGGCTGAGGGCGGCGTCGGCGCCGACGGTCTGGATGTTCAGGGTCTCTTTGATGGCCACGGTCTGCTTGGTCAGCTTGCCGATGGCGTAGAGGTAGTTGGTCGGATTGATGAAGTGGGTGAGCTTGTCTTCATCGCGAAAGATCGGCGCGTAGGTCGAGTAGAAGGGCCCGACGGCGGCAGCGATCACCAGCACACAGCCAACGCACACCAGCACCTTGTTGACCAGCCCGGGCAGCACGGGGCGATAGGTCACCGGCAGCCACCAGATCAGTGCAATCGGCAGCACGCCCAGCAGGCCCAGGTAGAAAAGCAGCGTGCCGCTCAACAGGGCCTCGGCCTCGCCAGGATTGGTTTCGAGCACGTTCTGCATCATCGTCGTGTCGATGCTGATGCCGTAGGTGTTCATGAAATAGGCGGCGGCGGCCGAGCACAGCGCGACCAGGCTGAGCACCGGTTTGAGCGTCGGGCGGAAGGAGAAGGGCGTCAGCAGCAGGGTGATCGCGGCCCACAACAGGAAGGCAAACGAGGCATAGAACGCGATGGCTTTGACGCCTTGCAGCTGCGCCAGATCAACCAGTGCGCGCCAAGTCGCCAGGTTGTAAAACACCACCAGACACAGGGAAAACAGCATCACCAGACGGGTGGACGTGACCGGTTTGACCATCGAATTCAGTTCCGTATAAGGGGCCGCGCAGTGCCGGGTGTGCGGGTTCACCAGGCCGCTCCATCCGGGGTGCCGAGACGTCCGCAGCGCGAGTCGATGGCTGCTGGAAGGGGGAGGCGGGGACAGATCGCGCGGAGTTTTCCAAAACGATTGTGAAGGCTTTGTGAAATGTCCGAGGCAGCGGCTTTCGGGGCCTGAATACAGGTTGCCCAGGCGGTAATGCGCTCGCGGTGGCCTGCAACTACTGCCCCGCGATCACCTTGTCGACCGTGCCTTCCTGCTTGAGCCGGGCAAATGCAGCGGCGATTCGCTGGACCGTTTCGTCCGGCGTGCTGGCGCTGAGGGCCACGTACAGACCTTTGGACAGTTCGTCGAGTGTGTAGACGCTTTCAAGGTCCTCGAACGCGATCTGCAGATCGGCACACTGCTCCCGCGCTTCGCGCTCGGGCATGGGAATCAGCTCGACCTGGCCGCTGATCAGTTTGCGCAGGTTGTCCAGATTATTGGGCGAGACCACCATCCTGTTGAAACCCTTGCCCTCCAGGTACTGCTGCCGCGAATCGTCACGCACGACCCCGACGGTGTAGTGGCTGGCGTCCTCCAGGGCGTTGACGACCACATCCCGGCGCTCGCGGAGTTTGTAAAACGACGGTGTGACGTGTTCCAGCTCGCCGACCCACTTGAACAGCGCCTCACGTGCGCTGTTGCGAATCATCGGGTAGATCAGCACGTTCGCTTCGAGCCGGGCGATGTCATAGGCCCGCGCCCAGGGATAGAGCGCCATGTGGTAGTCGCTGATGCCCGCCTTGGCGAGGGTCATCTCGACCACTTCACTGGCGACCCCGACCACCTTGTCGCCCTCAAGTGCGCTGTACGAGGAGTCTTCGGTGACCACTTGCAGCGTCGTGGCGCTGGCGTTCAGACCCACGAACAGCATCAGGAAAGCGGCCAGAACGCTGCGCTGGCATTGATTATTTCCCATGTCATTCCTCTCGGTTCAGATCACACAGCGGTCCCGGCCCTGGCTTTTCGCCCGGTACAGCGCCCGGTCGGCACTCTGCAGCAGTTGATCGAAGTGCTCCATGTTCGCCGGATCGAGCTCGGCCACGCCGATGCTCAGGGTCACGAAAGGCGAGACCGGTGAAGCGCTGTGCACCAGTTGTTGCCGGGCCAGCAGGCCGCGCAGGCGATCGGCCGAGGCCAGCGCCTGTTGATCATCCTGGCCCGGCAGCAGCACGGCGAATTCTTCACCGCCGAGCCGCGCCACCAGTTCGCCGGAACGCGAGAACAGCGCGCTCATGGCCAGCGCCACATCGCGCAGGCACTGATCGCCCCTGGCATGGCCGTAGGTGTCGTTGTAACGCTTGAAGAAATCGATGTCGCACATCAGCACCGACAGCGGGTGGCGATGACGCAACGCGCGGTTGAATTCCAGCTCCTTGAGCTCGTCGAAATGGCGGCGGTTGGCAAGGCCCGTGAGCGGGTCGAAGCGGGTCAGGGCTTCCAGTCGCGTGTTCGCGGCCTTGAGCTGTGCGGTGCGCTGCTCGACCAGTTCGGCGAGTTGGTCGCGGCTGGCGGCCAGGGCGATTTCGTCATGGGCCTGACGCTCCAGGTGCGCGGCCAGTTTGTCCTGCAGGTCATTGACGCCCGCTTCGAGGAGGTCGAGTTCGTCACCCCCCTTGCCGCAACGGTCCAGGGTCAGATGCGTCTTCAGGTTGAGCGGCGTCAGGTGTTCGAGGTGCCGGGCAATGCGCCGCACGTGCAGGGTCACCGAGCGGTTGAACATGCCCATGATCAGCCCGGCGAGCGCCAGGGACTGGATGATCTGGGTGACCATGATGACCGCGACTTCTTTCCACAGGCGTTTCCACAGCAGGCTTTCGTCGCCTTCGATGGTCAGCTCGCCGACCACTTCGCGGGCGCCGGGGTAGGGGGCGATGGTCAACTGCCGATGCAGCGTCGGGGCGCGGATCGAGCCGGTGTGGCCTGGGTGCTGGCGCTCCAGAATTTCCGGGGCGCGGCCGGGCCGCAGGATCTTCAGCTGGACCCGGCCCACCGGCGCCGCCGTGGCCACGCTGTCGATCTGGGTCTGCAGCGCCTGATCATCCATCTCCCATACGGCCTTGGACAGCGTGCCCTGGAACACCTGATCGATCAGGGTCAGCTCGGCGTTCATGTTCGTCAGGTTGGTGTTCCAGGCGAACCAGGTGCGCACCAGCACCGTCGCCGCCGTGAACAGCACGCAGAACGCCAGCGTCGCCAGCACCAGACGCCGCGCCAGCGAACCGGTGCGCTGTCCGCTGCGCGGGGGCGGGTGTGGTGCGCCGGGTGGATCGGAAGGCGTTTCGCTCTGCATGCTCACTGCCACTTGCGCACGATGGCGTCGTAGGTGCCATTGGCGCGAAGGGTGTTCAGGCCTTTCTGAAACAGCTGCACCGTGGCGTCGGGCGTTCCGGCGCTGAACGCCATGTTGAACCCGCCGGCTTCCTCCAGCTCTTTAATGCGCAGGGATTGCACCAGGGTCCGCGCGGGGTCATCGCCGACCTGCCGGGCCAGGTAGTAAGCGTTGAGCTCGTCGGAAATCCACAGGTCGACGTGGCCGGTCTGCAGTTTCTGGTAATTGAATTCGTAGCGGTTGCTCGATTGCAGCTGATGACCGATCTCGAATCTGCGCGCCATCAGGTACTGCTCGCCAACGTCTTCATTGACGGTTGCGGTCTGCCAGCCCCGGGCGTCGTCCAGGCTCAACAGCGTGACGGGATGGCGGGCGGACGAATACAGAAACCAGCGCGACGCGGCAATGGTCCCGACCCACTTGAACAGCCGCTCGCGCTCGGCGGTGCGGGTGATGGAGTAGATCAGCACATTGGGGGTGTGCAGCGCCAGATCGTAAGCCCGCGCCCAGGGCATGGACTGAATGGGGGCCTGCACATTGACCTCCTTCAGCACCGCCTGAACCACCTCGGTGCTCATACCGGTGAGCACCCCGTCGCGGGTCATGTTGTAGGGCGCAAGCTCTTCGGTCACGACATGGATCTCGACCCCAGGCGCATTCGAGTTAATCGATTCAGCCCCCGACGCGCCAGACCCCACGCACAGCAACAGCGCCACACAGAGTGCGCTGCCCAGTGTGTGAATGAGCGAATGGAGTGTCATCGATAACTACCTCATGGGGTGCAAAAGCGACAGATTCCGGGCCGTGAACACACCGGCGCAACCGTCACCGACTGCCTTGCACACCGGAATATCGGCTGAATAATCCGCCACTTGAGACGGCATCCTGCCGTTCATCCTAACAGGGGAGGCGGTGGCGGTCGGTTTAGTTGCTTCGCCCTACCGGCGGTGGTCGGCCCAGGCCGGTTTTGGCCACGGGGAGTCGGGGACAGATTAATTTACGGTGAAGCGCTGTAAATAAATCAGTCCCCTTGGCAGTCCCGTCCCCTTGGCAGTCCCGCGCCAACCCCCGATTCCCATTGCCCTGAACGGCCTCTTCCCGGCTGAAGCCGGTCCTACCAGGGCGTCGCGTGCGTAGGACCGGCTTCAGCCGGGAAGCTTTTGATCTGCCTTTGATCTGCTTTTGATCTTCGTACACAAAAGGTCGAGTCACCGCCAAACGCGACTTGGGTGCAGGCCGAACGCAGACGACGCGGAGTGGGCCGAGCGGCAGGGATGCGGCGAGAGCTCTGCCCCCCGCCATGGATGGCGGATGGCAGCGGGTCCACGGAGCGAGACCGGAGTGAGGGAACCCTGAGGAACGAAGGGCCCAACCAGGAGCAAGCACCCTTGGTTACTTGGGGTGCTTTTCCAAGTAACTCGCCGAAGGCGAAACAATCTGCCCCCAGGCAGATGCTTTTAAATGACTGTGGCGTTCTGCCACACCGGAGTAAACGCGCTTCCTTGACCTGGATCAAAGGTGCACCAAGGCCCTGTAGGAAAAATACCCCGCACCCCGACGAGTCCTCAACATGCCCGGCCCCTTCGACTTCCTCAAACACCCCCTGGCCAAAGACATCAGTCTGATCCTCCTGATCAAACTCGTCCTGCTCATGGGCATCCGCAGCGTCTGGTTCGACGCCCCGGTCGAAGTCAAGGACGACGGCGTGCAAGCCGGCCTGCACCTGCTGAGCACCCCACCCGCACCCTCTGAGAAAAACCCAAAATGATATCGGAATCAGTCGTCGACCTCTCCCGGCTGCAGTTCGCGATGACCGCGCTGTACCACTTCCTGTTCGTCCCGCTGACCCTCGGCATGACCTTCCTGCTCGCCATCATGGAATCGGTCTACGTCATGACCGGCAAGCCGATCTACAAAGACATGACCCAGTTCTGGGGCAAACTGTTCGGCATCAACTTCGCCCTCGGCGTCACCACCGGCCTGACCATGGAATTCCAGTTCGGCACCAACTGGGCCTACTACAGCCACTACGTCGGCGACATCTTCGGCGCGCCACTGGCCATCGAAGGCATGATGGCGTTCTTCCTCGAATCGACCTTCATCGGCCTGTTCTTCTTCGGCTGGGACCGCCTGACCCGCGTCCAGCACCTGAGCGTCACCTGGCTGGTGGCGATCGGCTCCAACCTGTCGGCGCTGTGGATCCTCATCGCCAACGGCTGGATGCAGAACCCGGTCGGCGCCGAGTTCAACTTCACCACCATGCGCATGGAACTCACCAGCTTCAGCGACCTGCTGTTCAACCCCGTCGCCCAGGTCAAATTCGTCCACACCGTGGCCTCCGGATACGTCACCGGCGCGATCTTCGTCCTGGCGATTTCCAGCTGGTATTTGCTCAAGGGCCGCGACATCGCCTTCGCCCGGCGTTCGTTCGCCATCGCCTCGGCATTCGGCCTGGCTTCGATCCTGTCGGTGATCGTGCTGGGTGACGAATCCGGCTACGAAATCGGCGACGTACAGAAGACCAAGCTGGCCGCCATCGAAGCCGAATGGGACACCGAACCGGCTCCGGCGGCGTTCACCTTGTTCGGCCTGCCCAACCAGGCCGAGCAGCGCACCGATTACGCCGTCAAGATTCCCTACGTGATGGGCATCATCGCCACCCGCTCGGTGGATAAACAGGTCACCGGCATCAAGGACCTGGTCCGCGAACACGAAGGCCGCATCCGTAACGGCATGACTGCCTACGACCTGCTCGGCCAGCTGCGCGGCGGCGACAAGAGTGAGCAGACCCTCGACGCCTTCAATGGGGTGAAGAAAGACCTCGGCTACGCCCTGTTGCTGAAGAAGTACACCGACAAGGTCGTCGACGCCAACGAGCAGCAGATCAAGCAGGCCGCGCTGGATTCGATCCCCCAGGTGGCGTCGATCTTCTGGACCTTCCGCGTGATGGTGCTCAGCGGGATGCTCATGCTGCTGCTGTTCGCCTGTGCCTTCTGGGCCTCGGCGCGCAAGAACGAGACCCGCAAGCGCTGGCTGCTCAAGTGGGCGGTGTTCAGCCTGCCGCTGCCGTGGATTGCCACCCAGACCGGCTGGTGGGTCGCCGAGCACGGCCGTCAGCCCTGGTCCATCGGTGAAGTGCTGCCCGTGCACCTCTCGGCCTCGACTCTGTCGGCGGCGGATGTAATCGGCTCGATTGTGGCGCTGGTCGGCTTCTACACCGTCCTGCTGATCATCGAGATGTACCTGATGATCAAGTTCGCCCGACTCGGCCCGAGCAGCCTGCACACCGGTCGCTACCATTTCGAGCAAGGCGCGCAGGGCAACGCTGCTGACGCCAGACAACCGGCCCTGGCCTGAGGAATCCCCGATGTTCGATTACGAGACACTGAAAATGATCTGGTGGGTGCTGGTCGGCGTGCTGCTGATCGGCTTCGCCCTCACCGATGGCTTCGACCTGGGCGCAGCGATGCTGATGCCTTACGTCGGGCGCAGCGACACCGAGCGGCGCGTGGTCATCAACACCATCGCCCCGCACTGGGATGGCAATCAGGTCTGGCTGATCACCGCCGGCGGCGCGCTGTTCGCGGCCTGGCCACTGGTGTACGCGGCTGCGTTCTCGGGCTTGTACTGGGCGCTGCTGCTGGTGCTGTTTGCGCTGTTCGTGCGCCCGGTGGGTTTCGACTACCGCAGCAAACTGGAAAACACCCGCTGGCGGCAGAGCTGGGACTGGGGCCTGTTCGTCGGTGGCGTGGTGCCGTCGCTGGTCTTCGGCGTGGCGTTCGGCAACCTGTTGCTGGGAGTGCCG
The DNA here is from genome assembly GCF_041060465.1 of Pseudomonas sp. W2Oct36. Classification (NCBI taxonomy): domain Bacteria; kingdom Pseudomonadati; phylum Pseudomonadota; class Gammaproteobacteria; order Pseudomonadales; family Pseudomonadaceae; genus Pseudomonas; species Pseudomonas sp. W2Oct36. The sequence goes on along the minus strand of NZ_JAUERW010000017.1, from coordinate 83,057 downwards.
TTCCAGTTCGACGAGACCTTGCGCTCCAGTTATCACGGCAACTTCTGGCAGCTGCTGAGCCCGTTCGGCTTGCTGGCCGGGGTGGTCAGCCTGAGCATGCTCGGCCTGCACGGCGGCAGCTGGCTGATGATGCGCACCGAAGGCGCCATTGCCCGACGCTCCCGGCGTGCGGCCCAGTGGCTGTCGCTGTTGTTTTTGCTGTCGTTCATCGGCGCCGGCGCGTGGCTGTTGCTGGGCGGCATTCAGGGCCTGGCGATCACCTCGGCGTTCGATGCGGGCGCTGCGCTCAACCCGCTGGCGAAAACCGTGACGGCCAGCAACCACGGCTGGATGGCGAATTATCAGCAGCACCCGCTGACGGTGATCGCGCCGCTGCTGGGCATTTTCGGTGGCTTGCTGGCCTTGCTCGGCGCCAGTGCGGGGCAGGGCAGAACGGCGTTCCTCGGCAGCAGCCTGGCGATCGTCGGCGCGTTGTGCACGGCAGGCTTTGCGCTGTTCCCGTTCGTCATGCCGTCGAGCCTGGACCCGGCGTCGAGCCTGACCGTGTGGGACGCCGTGTCCAGCCATAAAACCCTGATGATCATGCTGATCGCGGCGGCGATCTTCGTGCCGTTGATCCTCTGCTACACGCTGTGGTGCTACGCCAAAATGTGGGGCAAGGTCACCACCGCGCACATCGATCGCAACCCCCACGGCCTGTACTGACCCGCGTTTTAGAGGAGAGACAATCATGTGGTATTTCGCCTGGATTCTCGGCGTGTTGCTGGCCTGCAGCTTCGGCATCATCAACGCGCTGTGGCTGGAGTCATCCGACGCCGACGCGCTGGAGAGCGGCCGTGACCGCTGAAGCGCTGAACGCGCCCTTCAGGCACGCCGTCGGCCGGACATTGTCCGTCTTGATGGCCGTGCCCCTGAGCCTGGTGCTGCTGATTCACCCCGCGTCGATGCTTGACGCCAACGGCCATTATTCCCACGGCCTGCTGATGCTGATCATGTGGGGCGTGGCCGGAGGGTTCGTCCACGGCGTCGGTTTCGAGCCGCGGGCGTTGGCCTGGCGGGTGATGTTTCACCCGCTGCTGGCCTGGGCGCTGATGGCCGTGGGTTATGGAATGTGGCTGACGGCACGGCAGTGGCTGTGAGCCCTTTGTGAGGTAGAAGTAACCTCGGCCGTTTCCCCCGGCCGGCTGTGCGCGATCAACGGGGCAACCGCGCTCGGCAGGCCGGGGATATTTCTGAATGGCGCCTATAGAGGGTGGTCAGCCCCGCGCGCCGGCACAGCAACACGATGTCGTCCTCAGCATTTCACCCAGTGAAACAGTGGATTGCCTTTTCTGGTGATTCCCCAATCCGGCGGTCGGGCCCACTATCGGTTTCACCAGCGCGGCACAACCACGGCGGCACCGCCGCCCCGCGCTGAGTCGAACCTTGCTCAGGAGCCCACCCATGACCGCCATCACCCTCTATCACTTCCCGCTGTCCGGCCACTCCCATCGCGCCGAGTTGATGTTGTCGCTGCTGGGTCTTGCACCGAACATTCAGTTCGTCGACCTGGCCAAGGGCGAGCAGCGGAAGCCGGAATTCCTCGCTATCAACGCCTTCGGCCAAGTGCCGGTGATTGACGACAACGGGGTCATCGTCGCCGATTCCACGGCGATCCTGGTGTACCTGGCGAAGAAGTACGACCCCTCGGGCCGCTGGCTGCCGAATGATCCCGAGGGCGCGGCGCAGGTGCAGCGCTGGTTGTCTGCCGCCTCCGGCGCGATTTATCTGGGCCCGGCGCGGGCGCGTCTGATCACCGTGTTCGGTGCCGGTTTCGATCCCCAGGACACGATCCAGCGGGCCCGCGAGACGCTCTTGGTCATCGATCAGCACCTGAGTGGCCGCGATTTTCTCGCCACCGATCACGCCACCATCGCCGATGTCGCCGCCTACAGCTACATCGCCCACGCGCCGGAGGGCAACGTCTCGCTGGACGACTACGGCAACGTGCAGGCATGGCTCGCGCGCATCGAGAAGCTGCCGGGCTTCACGCCCATGCCGCGCACGGCAGTAGGCCTGGTCAAGTAACCCTCCGTGATGCCAGGGAGTTCGCGCCATGAACGAGATTCGCACTGAAACGGCATCGCCATGGCATTCCGGCGAGCGCGCTCTGCAGGCCAAGGTCGGCGTTGCAGAGCGCATGGAAACCTTGGGCAAGCGCGTCATTCGTGACTACATGCCCGATCAGCACCGTGAGTTCTACGAGCACTTGCCGTACCTGATCATTGGCGCCGTGGACCCTGAAGGCTGGCCGTGGGCGAGCCTGCTGGACGCCCAGTCGGGTTTCATCCAATCACCCGATGCCAGGCGTCTGGACATCGCCCGACGTCCCGACGCCGAAGACCCGGCCGGCGACGGATTCGCGCCGGGGGCGGCGGTGGGCATGCTCGGTATCGACCTGCACTCCCGCCGTCGCAACCGCCTCAACGGGCACATCCGCGACGTGTGGGAAAACGGTTTTTCCGTGAGCGTCGAGCACTCGTATGGCAATTGTCCGCAGTACATTCAGCTGCGGGCATTGAAGCAGGTGCCGCTCAAAGCTGTGGCGGAGCGTCCCCCTGTGCAGCGATTGACCGCGCTGGATGACGCCGCCATCGCCACCATTCGTGGTGCTGACACGTTCTTCGTCGCCAGCTATGTCGACCTTGAAGGCGCGCAGCCCCATCGATCGGTGGACGTGTCCCACCGCGGCGGCCAGACCGGGTTCGTGCGGGTGGACGGCGATGTGCTGACCATTCCGGACTTCGCCGGCAACCTGTTTTTCAACACGCTGGGCAACTTCCAGCTCAATCCCAAGGCCGGTCTGCTGTTCGTTGATTTCCAGACCGGCGAGCTGTTGCAAGTGGCAGGCACTGTCACGCTGGTGCTCGAAGGGCCGGAAATCGCGGCGTTCCAGGGCGCCGAACGGCTCTGGCAAGTGCGGGTGGAGCAGGTGGTGCGTCGGCCGGCGGCGTTGCGCTCACGCTGGGCCTTTCAGGGGTGGTCGCCGAACAGCCTGATGACCGGCGACTGGCAGCAAACCGCCGCCCGTTTGCAGGCCGATGCCCTGCGCGATCAATGGCGGCCCCTGCGGGTGACGCAGATCGAGGACGAAAGTGACGGCATTCGTTCGTTCTATTTCGAGCCTGCCGACGGCGCCGGTTTGCCCGCGTTCAAGGCCGGTCAGCACCTGCCGCTGCGCCTGGCGCTTGAAGGCCATACGCCGCCGGTAATTCGCACCTACAGCCTGTCCAGCGCGCCGTCCGACGGATGTTTCCGCATCAGCGTCAAGCGCGACGGGCTCGCCTCGGCGTATCTGCATGATCAGGTGAAGGTCGGCGATCTGCTTGAGGCGCGGGCACCCCAGGGCCGTTTCGTGGTGGACCCGCAAGAGCGCCGGCCGCTGGTGCTGCTGGGTGCGGGCATTGGCGTCACGCCCATGCTGTCGATGCTGCGAGAAGTCATCTACGAAGGCAAACGGGTGCGGGTAGGGCGGGCGACCTGGTTCATCCAGAGTGCCCGTCGTCTGGTCGACCTGGCGTTTCGCGAAGAAGTGGACACACTCATTGCGAAGGCCGGCGATCAGTTGACCGTGATCCGCGTGCTGAGCCAGCCGGAAACGTCGGCGCGTGTGGGTGAAGATTTTCACCTGACCGGCCGCATCGACCTCGGTCTGCTCAAGGCACTGCTGCCGTTCGACGATTTTGATTTCTATGTGTGCGGGCCGGCGGCATTTACCCAAGAGATCTACGACGGCCTGCGCGGCATGCACATTCGCGATGAGCGCATTCATGCCGAGACCTTCGGCCCGTCCAGCCTCAAGCGCAGCGGCGATTCCCAGGCGATCGCCTTTGAGCAACCGCCCGCTGCGACAGAAGCGGTGCCGGTGGTGTTCGAACGTTCTGCCAAGGAAGCACGCTGGCGGCCCGGCGGTGGCAGCTTGCTGGAACTGGCCGAGAGCCGCGGTCTGAACCCGGAATTCAGCTGCCGCGTTGGATCCTGTGGCACCTGCAAGACCCGGCTCGTCAGTGGCCAGGTGCATTACCCGGTTCCGCCCGCTGAAAGGCCGGCGGCGGACCACGTGCTGATCTGCTGCGCAGTCCCGGCTTCAGGGCCGTTGGTGCTCGATCTGTAACCACCCATGCGTGTGCGGGAGAGACGGCGATGAACCCATGGCCAGCGATCGAGAACGATGAAACCCCGATGCCCTATCAGGCCACCGAGCAGGAGATTTCCTGGTTGTTGCCGCAGTCGCTGGCGTCCCTGGCCGGCGAGCTTGCAGAAAACCACGAGCCCATCGACAACCCGGCGACCCTGCGGCTGTTCATGTGGGTGCGGTCGGTGTCGGGATTCGACCGGCCGCGATAATGGCAACGGTGGGGCAAACAGGACGTTTGCGCTGCCAACGGTTGAAATGAAGCCGCGTCTGGTCGGATGATGTGCGCCGGTTTGCTCACCGTTCGCAGCGGCTCACCGGCGACTCATCCCATCGGGGTGAGTGCCATGATCCGTGCGGCCTCGTTGCCCTTCACAAGGACGTTCATCTTGATCACCCGCAGAACCCTCATCGGCGCGTCGTTGCTGGCCGTGCCCACGTTGTTGAGCCTTTCCTCACTGGCTGCCGAGCGTCGCGCCGGGCCGTCTTCCGACCTGGCCATTGCGCAGCAACTTGCCGAACTCGAACGTCGCCACGGCGGCCGCCTGGGTGTCGCCATTCTGGACACCTCCAGCCAGCGCCTGATCATCCATCGCGGCGATGAACGCTTTGCCCTGTGCAGCACCTTCAAATGCCTGGCCGCCGCCTGCGTGCTGGCGCGGGTCGACCAAAAGCACGAAGACCTGTCGCGGCGCATCGTCTATTCCGCCGAGCAACTGGTGGCGTATTCGCCGACCACCGAGCTGCATGCGGGCGGGCAGGGGCTGAGCGTGGGTTCGCTGTGCGAGGCGGCGATGACGCTGAGCGACAACACCGCGGCCAACCTGCTGCTCGACAGCGTGGGCGGTCCCGAAGGGTTGACCGCCTGGTTGCGGTCAATGGGGGACACGCAGACCCGCCTCGACCGCCGTGAGCCCGAACTGAATGAAAACCGGCCGGACGACCTGCGCGACACCACCACCCCCGTCGCCATGTTGCAGACACTGAACACGCTGGTGCTGGGTGAAAAGCTGACGCCGGCCTCGCGGGATCAGCTGACGGCGTGGCTGGTGAACAACCAGACCGGGGACAAGAAGCTGCGCGCCGGGGTCCCTGTCAGTTGGCGTGTGGGCGATAAAACCGGCTCCGGGGCCAACAATGCCAGCAACGACGTCGCCGTCATCTGGCCCGGCGAGCGGGGTCCCATGCTGGTCACGGCCTATTACACCTGTTCCAAGGCCAGCGGTGATCAGATCAACGCGCTGATGGCAGACATCGGGCGACTTGCCGCAGCGATGTAAAGGCTGGCTTTCAAAAGGATTGGGACGGGCCGAAAAATCTCGATACACATTGCTTCGATGAATCAGCCGTGCGCAGCCTACCGGTCGTCTCTTCCCACGCCCGATGACGGCGCTGGGCAGGTCTTAGGCCGGGCCTGCTGCGGCCGAGTTGCGCTCAATGGCCGAAAAACGCCTTTCTCTCACGCCGATGTATGGCGCATTGATATTAAATTCCCTCCGCTAGACAACTGCAGCCTCGGCCAGCAAAACCGGGCGCTTCAGATTTACACGCTGTAAGAAATGGCTGACAGACGCCTCCGTTTTTGCGCGCGGTCTCAAGACTGTCATCAAACAGAAATGTTTCCGGTTTTAAATCTGCCTCGGGTCTTCAACTGTGACCACACACACAAAATTCTCTTGTTGAGGTATTGCCGTGATTCTGCTGACTAAAAAACGCCTGTCGCTTCTGATGGCTTCGATGTGCCTGTCGGGTATGGCACACGCCGTTGATGTGACTGGCGCTGGTTCGAGTTTCGTATTCCCGGTTATCTCCCAGTGGTCGCAGGACTACAGCAAAACTGCTGACAATCGCGTCAACTACCAGTCGATCGGTTCGGGTGGCGGTATCGCCCAGATCAAGGCTGCCACCGTTGACTTCGGCGCGTCCGACGCCCCGATGTCCGCGGAGGACCTCAAGGCCGGCGGTCTGGGTCAATTCCCAAGCGTGATCGGCGGTATCGTTCCGGTCGTCAACCTCGAAGGCGTGAAAGCCAACGACGTGAAATTGAGCGGGCAGGTCCTCGCCGACATCTTCCAGGGCAAAATCACCAAGTGGAACGACCCTGCGATCGTCAAACTGAACGAAGGCGTGAAACTGCCTGAAACCAACATCACCGTCGTTCACCGTTCGGACGGCTCGGGCACTTCCTTCAACTTCACCAGCTACCTGACCAAAGTCAGCGACGCATGGAAATCCGGTCCAGGCACCGGTTCCGCCGTTCAATGGCCAGTGGGCGTGGGCGGCAAGGGCAACGAAGGTGTGGCGGCTTACGTAAAACAGATCAAGGGCTCGATCGGTTACGTTGAATACTCCTACGCCACCAAGAGCGATATCGCTTTCACCCAACTGCAAAACTCGGCTGGCGAGTTCATCAAGCCTGACGCCAAAGCCTTTGCCGCAGCGGCCGACACCGCCGACTGGGCCAACGCCAAAGACTTCAACCTGATCATGACCAACGCGCCGGGCAAGACGGCATGGCCGATCACCGCGACCACCTGGATCATCATGTACAAGCAACCGAAGAACGCCGAGAAAAGCGCGGCTGCTTTCGACTTCTTCAAATGGTCCCTGGAAAAAGGTCAGAGCGCCGCTGAAAAACTGGAATACGTACCTCTGCCTGCATCGCTGGTCAGCAAGATCGAAGACTACTGGAAAACCGAGTTCACCAAGTAACTCGACGTAATCCGGCTTACCCCTGCCACCGAGCGCTCGATGGCAGGGTTTCCTTGCGAGTGGACCTACCATGACTGATAACACCCAATACATGTCCGCTGTGATTCCGGATGCAATATCCGAGAGCGAAAAACGCGCGGCCCGCGATCACCGACACGACGCCTGGTTTCGGCGCACGATGCTGGGAGCGGCTCTGTTGGTGCTGCTGTTGCTGGCGAGTATCGCCGGCTCGACACTCTGGGGCGGTGCCCTGGCATTCAAGACGTTTGGCTTCGAATTTCTTACCAGTACCGAATGGGACGTGGTCAACGGCAAGTTCGGCGCGTTGGTACCGATCTACGGCACGCTGGTCACCTCCTTTCTCGCCCTGCTGATCGCCGTTCCGGTGAGCTTCGGCATCGCGGTTTTTCTGACTGAAGTCGCACCGCCCTGGTTGCGCATGCCCATCGCTTCGGCGGTGGAGCTGCTGGCGGGCATTCCTTCGATCATCTACGGCATGTGGGGCCTGTTCGTGTTCGGCCCGTTCATGGCCCAGTACATGGCCCCGTGGATCAACGACAACCTTGGCGCGCTGCCGCTGATCGGCCCGGTGTTTCAAGGCCCGCCCCTGGGCATCGGCATGCTCACCGCCGGCATCGTGCTGGCGATCATGATTATCCCGTTCATCACCTCGGTCATGACCGAAGTGTTCCGCAGCGTGCCCATCGCCCTTAAAGAGTCGGCTTACGCCCTGGGCGGCACGACGTGGGAAGTGGTCTGGGACATCGTCCTGCCTTACACCCGCTCGGCGGTGGTCGGCGGTGTGTTCCTGGGTCTGGGCCGTGCGCTCGGTGAAACCATGGCGGTGACCTTCGTATTGGGTAACGCGCACCAGTTCTCCGCATCGCTGATGATGCCGAGCAGCTCGATTGCTTCGGTGATTGCCAACGAGTTCAGCGAGGCCTACACCGACCTGCACCGTTCTGCACTGATCGCCTTGGGCTTCCTGCTGTTCGTGGTTACCTTCATCGTGCTGGCGATCGCCCGTCTGATGCTCTCTCGTCTGTCGCGCAAGGAGGGTCTATGAGTAAGGCCGATAACGAAAACCTGTACCGCTCACGCGCCATCAAGAACAGGATCGCGATGGTCCTGAGTTGCGCCGCGACGGCTTTCGGCCTGTTGTGGCTGGTGTGGATTCTGCTGACCACGATCGTCAACGGATTCGAAGCGCTGAACCTGCGGCTGTTCACTGAAATGACCCCGCCACCGGGCTCGTCCGGCGGTCTGGCCAACGCCTTTTACGGCAGCATTCTGATGTCCGGCATCGGCCTGCTGATCGGCACGCCGATTGGTTTGATGGCGGGTATCTGGCTGGCGGAGTTTGCGCGCAATACCAAGCTGGGCAACGCGGTGCGCTTCATTAACGACATTCTGCTGTCGGCGCCGTCGATCGTGCTCGGCCTGTTCGTGTACACCGCGGTGATCCTGCCCCTCAGCGCCGTGACCAACCACCAGGTGGGTTTCTCCGCCATCGCCGGCGCTCTGGCCCTGGCCTTGCTGGTGATCCCGGTGGTGGTGCGGACCACCGACGAAATGCTCCAGCTGCAACCGTCGACCATGCGCGAAGCCGCACTGGCGCTCGGTGTGCCGCAATGGAAGCTGACGCTGCAGATCGTCCTGCGTGCGGCCAAGGCCGGCGTGGTGACCGGCATCCTGCTGGCGCTGGCGCGCATCACCGGCGAAACCGCGCCGTTGCTGTTCACCGCCTTCGGCAACCAGTTCTGGAGCAGTGACCTGCTCAAACCGATCGCAAGCGTGCCTGTGGTGATCTTCCAGTACGCGATGAGTCCGTTCGATGACTGGCACTCCCTGGCCTGGGCCGGCGCCTTGATTATGACCATGTTTGTGCTGGTACTGAGCCTCAGTTCCCGTCTTCTCCTTTTGCGCAATAGGGCGTCCTGATGAACAACCTTTCCCTCGCCGACGAAAAAACCAAAATCCAGGTACGCGGTCTCGATTTCTACTACGGCACTCAGCGTTCGCTGAAGTCGGTCGACATGATCATCCCGGAGAAGCGCATCACCGCGATCATCGGCCCGTCCGGCTGCGGCAAGTCCACGCTGCTGCGCGTGTTCAACCGCATTTACTCGATGTACCCGAAGCAGGAAGCCAAGGGCGAAGTGATGCTCAACGGGGAGAATATTCTCGCCCCGGGCTACTCGATGAACCGCCTGCGCAGCAATGTCGGGATGGTGTTCCAGAAGCCGGTGCCGTTCCCGATGTCGATCTACGACAACATCGCCTACGCGGTGCGCCACCACGAGAAATTGTCTCGTCGCGAGATGGAAGAGCGCGTCGAGCAGGCCCTGCGCGGCGCGGCGTTGTGGGATGAAGTGAAAGACAAGCTCAAGCAGAGCGCCCAGAGCCTATCCGGTGGTCAGCAACAGCGCCTGTGCATCGCCCGCACCATCGCGCTGCGCCCGCAAGTGCTGCTGCTGGACGAACCGACTTCAGCCCTCGACCCGATCTCTACGGGTCGCATCGAGCAACTGATCACCGAGCTCAAAGAGCAGTTCACCGTGATCATCGTCACCCACAACATGCAACAGGCCGCGCGCTGCTCGGACTACACCGCGTTCATGTTCATGGGCGAACTGATCGAACACGGCGACACTGACACCATCTTCACCAAGCCATCCAAGACCCAGACCGAGGATTACATCACCGGTCGTTTTGGCTGATTGAGGGTATTGCTGGCGCTGTAAAAGGTTTTAGTGGGACCGGCTTTAGCCGGGAAGGGGTCAGGGGCTACCGCGCAGAGCTGGTAGCGCTTGAATCCCCCATGAACGCCTCCAGCCGCTTGCGCAGCCATCGTTCGGCGGGGTCGGTGTCCATGACGCTGAGCCAGACCATCGACAGCTCTAGATTCGGCGTCACGAACGGCAGCGGCTCACCGCGCAGACCGGTCCGGGCCATGGCACGGGTCAGGTGATCCGGCAAGTTGCACAGCAGATCCGTCCCCTCCATCAACGCCGGCAACGTGCTGTATTGCGGCACCGACAACACGGCGGTGCGCTTGCGCCCGATCGCCGCCAGCCACTCATCCGCAAAGCTTGAAATGTTCGCCACGTGGGAAACCACGACGTGGGGCCGGGTGCAGTATTCATCCAGGGTGATCGGCTCGGGCGAAGAATCGGCCCGCACCACCATCGGCCGCATGATGCGCAGCATTTTTCGCTTGGCATTGGCCGGCAGTTCACGGGTCAGGCAGACGCCAACGGTGATGTCGCCGGACATGAGCAGCTCCGAAACATTCCAGAAATTGACCTGCTTGATCACCAGCACGATGCCCGGCGCTTCTTCACGGATCGCGCGCAGCATCGGCGGCAGCAGGCTGTATTCGACGTCATCGGACAGCCCGATGCGGAAGGTCATGTCGCTGCTGGCCGGATCGAATTCCCGCGTGAGGCTCAGGGCCACGGACATCGCGTCCAGCGCCGGCGACAGGTGACTGATGATCTCGTTGGCCCGCGCCGTGGGTTCCATGCGGTGCCCGACGCGAATGAACAAGGGATCGTTGAACAGCGCACGCAGGCGGTTGAGGGCAGCGCTGATGGTGGGTTGGCCGAGGAACAGCTTCTCGGCGGCGCGGGTCACGTTACGCTCTTGCATCAAGGTTTCGAACACCACCATCAGGTTGATGTCGGCCTTGCGCAGCTCATTGCGATTCATACATCGTCCCCGTTACCCGACATTCTTCACCCTGCTGTAGAGGTCTGCGACAGATGGACGCAGTTTATGGAGCGCGGTCGTTCGGCGTCCAGCCTTCTTGGCTGAAGCCAGTCCTACAGGTGTATGCGTACGCCCAGTAGGACCAGCTGGACCGCGAATTGTAGGACCGGCTTCAGCCGGGAAGAGGCCAGTGTGTGCGCACTGGATTTTGCGGCATGGCTGCTGATGCCTTCCCGGCTGAAGCCGTTCCTACTGAAAGCACACATACACCTGTAGGACTGGCTTCAGCCGGGAAGAGGCCAGCGTGCGCATCCTCGATTTTGCGGCGTGACCGTCGAGGCCCTGTCTGCCAATACCGGCCGCTCCTGGGTTTTCGCCACGGGCGTACTCATCCCGATGAACTTCAGCAGAACCCCATGAGTCAGCATTAAAACGCTCACCATGAGGCTCCACATTCCATGCAGATTTCCTTGAAAGGCCAGGTCGCCCTTGTCACTGGCGCCAGTTCCGGACTGGGTGCTGGCGCGGCCAGAGGGCTCGCAGCGTCAGGCGCGGCAGTGGTCGTCAACTACCACTCGCAGCCCGAACCCGCGCAGAAGCTTGCGCAAGAAATCATCGACGCCGGCGGCCAGGCCATCGCCATAGGCGCCGACGTGTCCAACGAGCAGGACGTGGAGAAACTGTTCGCCGAGACCCTCAAGGCGTTCGGCCGCCTGGACATCCTCGTCGCCAATTCCGGGCTGCAGAAGGATGCCGCCTTCGCCGACCTGACCCTCGAAGACTGGAACACCGTCATCAACGTTAACCTCACGGGCCAGTTCCTCTGCGCCCGCGCTGCGGTGCGGCAGTTCGCCAAACAGGACATCCGCCCCGAGGTGTCCCGCGCCCGGGGCAAGATCATCCACATGAGTTCGGTGCATCAGGTCATCCCCTGGGCCGGCCACGTCAACTACGCCGCCTCTAAGGGCGGCGTCGATCTGTTGATGCGCAGCATTGCGCAAGAGGTCGGCGAGCAGCGCATCCGCGTCAACAGCGTTGCGCCTGGGGCGATTCGCACGGCCATCAACACCAAGGCCACCAGTGGCGACGCCGAGAAGAAACTGCTGGAGCTGATCCCCTACGGTCGCGTGGGCGAGGCCGATGATGTCGCCAATGCCGTTGTCTGGCTGGCGTCGGATGCGTCCGACTATGTGCATGGCACGACGCTGTTCATCGACGGTGGCATGAGCCTCTATCCGGAGTTCCGCAACAATGGCTGAACACTCTCCGATCCCCGATGAACAAGAGCCCCAGAACGCCATCGAAAACCACGGCATCATCGGCGACATGCGCAGCGCCGCGCTGGTGGCCGACACCGGCAGCATCGACTTCTGCTGCTGGCCCGATTTCGACAGCCCGAGTATTTTCACCGCGCTGCTGGACACCCCTGACGCAGGGATTTTCCAGCTGGCGCCGATCTTGCCGGATGCCCGTCGCCAGCAGCTGTATCTGCCGCAAACCAACGTGCTGATGACACGCTGGATCGCCAAGGACGCGGTCGTCGAGGTCACTGACCTGATGCCCATTGCGTCCGAAGTCGACAGCCTGCCGCGCCTGATCCGCCGCATTCATGTTCGTCATGGCCAGGCCGCGGTACGCATGCTCTGCCGGGTGCGCCATGACTACAGCCGGGCTGACACCACCGCGCAGATGGACGGTGAGGACATTCGTTTTGAGGCCGAAGGCCAGCCTGCCATGCGTCTGGCGGCGACCACCGGATTGATGCTCGAAGGCCAGGCCGCAGTGGCAGAGTTCGAGATGAAGCAGGGCGATGTGGTCGAGTTCATGCTCGGCGGTGCCGACGATCCGCTGGTCAAAGCGACCAATTGCGATTGCGATCTGAAAAACACCGTCAACTACTGGCAGCACTGGAGCCGGCACTCCAACTACCGCGGTCGCTGGCGTGAAATGGTCAACCGCTCGGCCCTGGCGCTCAAGCTGCTGACCTCGCGCAAGCATGGCGGTATCGTCGCTGCGGCGACCTTCGGCCTGCCGGAAGAAGAGGGCGGCGAGCGCAACTGGGATTACCGCTACACCTGGATCCGCGACGCGTCGTTCACCGTCTACGCCTTCATGCGCCTGGGGTATACCGAGGAGGCCAACGCTTTCATGCACTGGGTCCGCGACCGCATGGGCGATTGCTGCGAGGACGCCAACAAGCTCGGCATTCTCTACGCACTGGACGGCCGCGAAGAATTGCCCGAAGAGGAACTGGATCACCTCAGCGGCTACGGCGGTGCATCTCCGGTACGCATCGGCAACGAGGCCTACAAGCAAACGCAACTGGACATCTACGGCGAGCTGCTTGACGCGGTGTACCTGGCCAACAAATACGGTGAGGCCATTTCCCACGAGGGCTGGAAGCACGTTACCCGGCTGGTGAACGAGTTGTGCGAAACCTGGAACAGCAAGGACGTCGGGATCTGGGAGATGCGTGGCGACGACCAGCATTTCCTGCATTCGCGGCTGATGTGCTGGGTCGCCCTGGACCGCGCGCTTCGCCTGTCGCTGAAACGTTCCCTGCCGGCACCCTTCGATCGCTGGGACAAGGCGCGCCAGGCCATCCATGACGACATCTGGGACAACTTCTGGGACGCCGACCTGGGCCATTTCGTCCAGCACAAGGGCAGCAAAAACCTCGACGCGTCGATGCTGCTGATGCCGCTGGTGCGCTTCGTCGGTGCCAGCGATCCCAAGTGGCTGAAAACCCTGGAGGCTATCGAACGGACGCTGGTGCGCGACGGCATGGTGTTCCGCTATCGCAATGACGATGACCACCAGGATGGCCTTGAAGGTGAGGAAGGCGCGTTCGTGGCCTGTTCGTTCTGGTACGTCGAGTGCCTGGCCCGCGCCGGGCGGGTGGAGCAGGCGCATCTTGAGTTTGAACAACTGCTGCGCTACGCCAACCCGCTGGGTCTGTATGCCGAGGAGTTCGACGCCCACGGCCACCATCTTGGCAACACGCCGCAAGCCCTCAGCCACCTCGCGCTGATCAGTGCGGCGAGTTTTCTGGACCGCAAACTCGAAGGCAGCCAGACCCTCTGGCAGCCCTGACTTCTGGAACTAAAGGAGAAAATCGATGGCTCATGCATTCAAGGTCGGTGACCACGTGCGCTGGAATTCCGAAGTCGGGCACGTCGTCGGCAAAGTGACCAAGGTGCATACCAAGGAGGTGGAGTTCATGGGCCGTCATCGCCATGCCTCACCCGATGCGCCGCAGTACGAGGTCAAGAGTGACAAGACCGGCCACCTGGCGATGCACAAGGAGGACGCGCTGGAAAAGGCGTGAGCTTCGCTTCTTCGCTGTCGAGGGGATCCGGATACGAAAACGCAGCGATGATGGTCATCATCGCTGCGTTTTTTTGTGGCGGTGATCGGTGCCGTTACGGAATCAGGCGCTGTGCCCGCAACGTATCGAACACGTCAAAGAACGCCTGGTCGCTGGCTTGAAACGCGTTAAAGCCCAGGGCTCGGCTTTTCGACATGTCGGTCACCACTTCGATCGGGCGGCCGAGGTCGGCATCGGTGTGCCATGGCGAAATGAGGCGCGTGATGTCGGCTTCTTTCAGACCGTGAGTGCGGACCAGTTCGTCCCATGCGGCCTGATCGTTTGCCATCTGCTCTTCCAGTGGGGAAACCTTCTCCGGGAATTCGGCAGGGTGCACGCCGAAGTATTCGGCGATCTGCCCCCACATCCACTTCCAGCGAAACACGTCGCCGTTGGTGATGTTGAACGCCTGGTCCGCCGCAGCGGGCGTGGTCGCCGCCCACAGTTGCTGCTTGGCCAGTTGCCGGGCGTCGGTCATGTCGGTGAGGCTGTCCCACTGCATGCGGGAGCCGGGGAACACGAACGGGCGCCCGGTCGCTTTGCAGATCGACGCATACACCGCGAGGGTGGTCGCCATGTTCATCGCATTGCCCACCGCGACGCCGGTGACGGTGTGCGGACGGTGCACGCTCCAGGTGAAACCGTCGCGCTTGGCGGCGGCGAAGACTTCATCTTCCTGGGCGTAATAGAAATTCTCGATGTCCAGCCGGCCCTGGGATTCGCGGAACGGCGTCTGCGGCAGGGTGCCTTTGCCGTAAGCTTCGAACGGGCCGAGGTAATGCTTCAAACCGGTGACCAGCGCGACATGTTTGACGCTCTTCGCCGGGCTCAGGGCGTCCAGCACGTTGCGCACCATGGCCGCGTTGACGCGAATGTTTTCGGCTTCGGTCGCCTGACGCGACCAAGTGGTAAGGAAGACGTGGCTCGGTTTGAGGTCCGCGAGGGCCTGCTTGACCGATGCCGGGTCTTGCAGATCCGCTGCGACGGGGATCACGCCCGGCGTTTGCGAGGGACGGCGGGAAAGGGCGGCCACCTGCCAACCGTTATCGAGCAACAGTTGAGTGGTTGCGCTGCCGACGATGCCGCTGGCGCCGACGACCAAGGCCGTTTGAGTCATGGGGGTCTCCTGATTGATCGAGTGGAACGGGCTTCATAATCATGCAGCCCTCAGGTTTCAGAACGGCAGCGGCGTCGATAGGTTCACCGCGATTGGCCGGGTGCGACCTCACACCGCGCTTGATCACCCGACCAGTCGCGCCGCGCCATACATGCCAATGGCAAAGATTATGTGCCCGACCACGTTTTGCAGCCGCGCCACGGTCGGCTGCGGTGCCTTGTTGCAGGCGACCCCGACACCCATGCCGGGCTGCAGGATGAACCAGCCGGCGCCGACGGTGACCAGCCCGACGATCAGGGCCGGGAGGAAGGTCGGCCCATGCGCCCATTGCACGCCCCAGATGAATAACAGCGCGGCGGCGAACAGCACACCGACGGTGTAATGCATGAACCAGCCAATCGCCAGTTCATTGGGGACGGGAGGGGAAGTACCGATGCCATTGCGGTGCGCGAACTGTCCCTTGGGCATCCCGGCAAACCAGCGCCCGACGAGGTGCCAGGGCGGGGTCGGCAAACCCAGCACCGCTTTCAGCAACAACGCCCAGAGATCCAGCAGCGCAGTGCCGCCCATGCCGATGAGAATTGCCAGGTAAATGAATTCGAACATGTCCGTCCCTGCGTCGATGGGCGAGTGATGGGCGGACACGTTAGCAGTTTTGACAGAGAAAGCGCGCCGGTTGACTGCACGCGACGCTTTGGTGGGACCGGCTTCAACCGGGAAGAGGCCTGCATGAACACCGCTGGGTTTGCGGTGTGACAGCGGCCGCCTTCCCGGCTAAAGCCGGTCCCACATTCAGGTTCGCAGCCAGTCCCATTGACTGCACGCAAATCCCTTAGTGGGACCGGCTTCAGCCGGGAAGAGGCCCGCATGAACACCGTGCGATCTGCAGTGTGACATCCGAGGCCTTGCCGGCTAATGCCCGTTCCACATTAACGGCCGCTCAAGCGCTTACCAGCGGTCATTGCGCGGACCGTGGTCAAAACCTCTGCGGTATCCGCCGTCGTAGTAGCCACGGGGCGGCGGTGGCGCGAAGCGACGATATTCGACCCGCTCACGCACTGGCACATAGACAACCTGCTGGTACTGCGGCTGATAACGCGGCGCGTAGCGCGGTTGCGGGCGGTAATCCTGATAGCGATCGTGTCGGTCGTGGCTGGACTGACTGATCACCGCGGCCAGTACGGCACCCACGGCGGCCCCGGCGATGACGGGCACAATCACGTTGCGTTCGCTGGCGCACGCCGCACCGGCGCTGGCGAGCAGACCGGACAGGATCAGGGCTTGGGTCATCTTGGACATCATGGTGTCTCCTTTGGCGAAAGAGTGGGTTCGCCATGGACGTATGAAACACCGGATCCGTGTAAACCCACGTCTAGGATCGGTAAAGGTTGCGTAAACCCGCGTCGAGCTCGAAACGACCCGTGGCGCAGGCCTGGGCCTCTGGTTTTGCCTCCCGACGCATACCATCCCTGCGCGGAACCCGCAAAAACAACGACCGCCGATCAGCCAGCGGCCTTGCGGGCGAAACCTCCGGCGACAAGTTGAATCAACTGGTTACGTATGTGAGGGTGAGGGGAAGTAAGATGGTGACCGACGATCTCGTCCGGTGGAACAGCCACTGGCGGCTAAATGACCACACTGTGTTGTGCAGGACCTGCAAGGCCCGGCAGAGCGAAGCAGAACGGGAAGCGACGTTTGTGCATTTGCCGACGTGTGGCTATGCCCGCGAATCCGCGCACCCCTGGGATGAGCTCGACGCCAGTTGCGGACTCCAGACCTCGCACTGAACCTCGCCGCCCCTCACCGCGCCGCAACTGTTCTGAACATCAGGCTTGGGGCCTGGCCGGGTACGTCATCGAGCTCGCCGCAGCGTTGCATGCCGATTTTCTCCAGCACGCGGATCGATGCAGCGTGGGTCGGCCGCACGTAACCCAGCACCTCATCCAGCCTCAGCGTCGAGAATCCGTGTTCCAGCGCGGCCAGGCCCATCTCCGTGGCAAACCCCCGTCCCCACGCCTCAACGGCAAATCGATAGCCCAGATTGACCCGCTGCTCGCCCATAAAATCATGTAGCCCGATGCCGCCGAAGCCGATGATGTGTTCGGGCGCATCCTTGCGCGCAATCGCCCACCAGCCGAAGCCGTGCGCCTGCCAGTGCTCGATCCAGCGTCCCAGCATGGCGGCTGCCTGGGCCTCATCAGTCATGGGCCCCGAAGGGTTGAACAACTGGGTCCGCGGATCGGTGTAGATGGCGAACAGGCGGGCAAGATCTTCAGGGTCAGGGGCGCGGTAGATCAGATGAGGGCTGCTCATGGGCATGGCCGGTGTTCCTTCGGTGAGCCTTCACTGTGTGGGCAGCGGATCGCTGCCGTTGACACTCTGATCTACCAGCTGAATGCGGTTGCGTCCACCCCGTTTCGATTCATACAAGGCCGCATCGCTGCGCTCGATCAACGCCGCCAGGTTGGGCGGCGGTTGGCTGAACAGGCTGGCGCCGATGCTCAACGTCACGGGCTGGGGCGTGGAAAAGGTTGCCGAGGCCGTCGCGTGAAAGGCCTCACGCAGCGTGCTCCCTACGGCCAGCAAGTGCTCGCTGGACGTGTCACTGAGCAACACCACGAATTCGTCACCGCCCAAGCGCGCTGCCAGCGACCCCTGGGGCAAGGCCGCACGGATGATGTCGCTGAGCGCGACCAGCAGCCGGTCGCCGGCGCTGTGGCCGTAGAGGTCGTTGACAAGTTTGAAATTGTCGACGTCCATCAGCAGCAACGCTGCCGGCCGAGCCTGCGAGACACTTTCCAGCAGACGCTGCCCGCGCATTTCCAGCGCGCGGCGGTTGTACAGCGCCGTCAGCGGATCCCGCGCCGCCAGCCGGGCCATGCGTTTTTCCCGGCGATGACGCTCCGAGCCGGTCATCGACAGGGCGATCAGCATCACCGCCATCGTCCCTTCGACCAGCGAAATCTGGATGATCTCGCCACGAAAGGCCGCCAGATCGATCAGCGTGCCAGGCACCACCGCTGTGACTGCCTTGGAAAAATAGAACAGGCCGTGGACCAGCAGCACATAGCGCAACTGCACCGCGCCGACGCTCAGGGACTTGCCGTGAGGGCGCAGCAGCCCGCTGGCCTTGACCATGAGCAGCGAGATCAACAGCGAGTTGGCGGCCAGCATCACCTTTGACCACCACGGCTGGTCCGGCAGCAGCAACAGCCCGAGCCACAGGACGAAGATCAGGTACCAGGCCTTGGACAGCCGGGCTTCGGTAAACCGCGCAACGCCCAGCAGGAAGAGCCAGTGGGCGGTGACCAGCAAGCCGTTGGCGAACCAGATGCCAATCACCAGAATGCCGCTGCTGCGCAGCAATGCCAGGGTGGAGCCCACCGAAATGGTGGCGAATCCTGCGCTCCAGAACAGCAACGAAGGCCCCCGCACCGTCTGCCATTCCACGGCCAGGTACAGCGCTGCCGCCGCAGCGAGGGCGATGGTGATCGTCAGCAGGGTGGTCGGGTCGAGCGCCATAAGCAGCCTGGTCGGTAAGGAGGGTGGTGGTTGGGCGAATGTCAGCCCTGGCAGGCTTTTTTTCGCAGGCCGATGTGTATCGGCCACCTCGACAAAACTTTAACGCCGGCGCCGTTCCGCTAGAATGGCGCAGACCCGGCCGTCGTTGATCAAGGAAGTCTCCTTGGGGAGCGAACGGGTGCAACCATCGGCACCCCGGGCAGGACGCAAAAGCGAGGCGGCATTGATCGAGCGGCGAGAATTCAGCGGGGGCATGAAGGGCAAGAATCTTCGCTACGTGGATGAGAACAAGCCTGCCCCCTCGGCCCAGACCCGAACCGGCTTCCTGCTGCTCGAACACTTCTCGTTGCCGGCTTTCACCCAGGCTCTGGACACATTCGTCACGGCCAACCTTCTGCGCCCCGAACTGTTCACCTCGCAGACATTCGGCTTGCACGAGGGCGAAGTGATCAGTGATCTGGGGCTCGTCATTCGGCCCGACGCGCGGCTCGACGTCTCGGCGCTGAAGGACCTCGACCTGCTGGTGGTCTGTGGCGGTTATCGCACCGGGCTAAAGGCCGATGAGCGACTGTCTCACCTGCTGACCACGGCTGCCGAGCATGGCATTACCCTCGCCGGGCTGTGGAATGGCGCCTGGTTCCTTGGCGCAGCGGGCCTGCTCGACGGCTACCGGTGCGCGATTCACCCCGAGCACCGCGCCGCCCTGGCGGAGATCTGCAAAGTCAGTGAGGTGACCAGCGAAGCCTTCGTCATCGACCGCGATCGCCTCACCGCCGCCAGCCCTGCTGGGGCGTTTCACATGGCGCTGGAATGGATCAAGACCCTGCACGACAAGGCCCTGATCGAAGGCATCGAGGACATTCTGTCTTTCGAGGAGTCGCGCTATCGGCGGATCAAGCCAAGCCGGCACATGACAGTCAGCGCACCGCTCAAGGAAGTGGTCAAGTTGATGGACGCCAACCTGGAAGAACCCTTGGAGCTTGAGCAACTGGCGGTGTACGCCGGGCGTTCGCGGCGACAGATCGAGCGGCTCTTTCAGGAGCAGTTGGGCACCACCCCGCAACGCTATTACCTGGAATTGCGCATCACCGAGGCCCGGCGCCTGCTGCAGCACACCGAGTTGACCCAGGTGGAGGTGCTGGTGGCCTGCGGGTTTGTCTCGCCGAGCCATTTCAGCAAATGCTACAGCGCCTACTTCGGCTATCGGCCCTCCAAAGAAAAGCGTCTGGTCAAATGAGCGCCGCCTTGATTTACCCGCCCGCCAGCCCAACCCTGTAGGCTTCGTTCTGACAAGGACAGGCAGGCACAGACCAGCACTGCCGGACCCAGGCCTGGCCGCACAGAGACAGCGTCAATGAGTGAAATCAGCACCAAAATAATCACCGTCGAGGGCCATGCCGCCCTCAAGAAAGAGCTCGACTACCTCTGGCGCGAGCACCGCCCTGACATCACGCAAAAAGTGGCGTGGGCCGCTTCCCTGGGGGATCGCAGCGAGAACGCCGATTATCAGTACAACAAGAAGCTGCTGCGCGAGATCGACCGGCGGGTGCGCTACCTGCGCAAACGTCTGGAAGACATGCGCGTGGTTGCCTATTCGCCGGAGCAGGAAGGCCGGGTGTTCTTCGGCGCGTGGGTCGAGGTCGAGGACGAGGAGGGCGAGAGCAAGCGTTTCCGCATCGTCGGTTATGACGAGATCTACGGCCGTATGGACTACATCTCCATCGATTCGCCCATGGCCCGGGCGCTGCTGAAGAAACAAGTCGACGACGAAGTCTCGGTGCCGGTTCCGTCCGGCAGCAAGCAATGGTGGATCACTAAAATCGAATACCTGAACTAGCCGCAGCGTTGCGCTGGCCGGTCTGGCTTCTCGAGCAGACGGTGGCGGGGGATTGCCGCCCACCGTCAGATTCCGCCACTAACCCTCGCGCAGCACTTGCAGGGGACTGGCGTTCAGCGCTCGCCGCGTGCCGAACACGCCTGCGCCGCCGACCAGCAAGGCGCCGATCAGTGGCAGCACCAGCAGCCAGACGTGGGGGTGCCACTGCAGGTTGAAGGCATAGCGGTAGAGGGCAAAGCTCACCAGTTCACAGCCAATCGCCGCCAGCACACCGCTGACCGCCCCGAGCAGACCGAACTCGATGCGCCGGGCCTTGATCAGCAACGCCCGGTTGGCGCCCAGCGCCCGCAGCAGAGCGCCCTGTCGAATCCGCTCATCGAGCGTCGCCTGCAAGCCGGAGAACAACACCGCCATCCCCGCCGCCAGCACGAACAGCAGCACGTACTGCACCGCCATCGTCACCTGATCGAGAATGCTGCGCAGCTGCTCCAGCAACGCTTCCACCTGCAGGATCGTCACGGCCGGGAAGGCCCGGGACAGCTCGACGATCTGCTGATCATTGCCCGGCGCCAGATAGAAACTGGTCAGGTACGTGGCCGGCACGTCCTTGAGGGTGCCGGGCTGGAAGATCATGAAGAAGTTGGGCTGAAAGGTGTCCCAGTTGATGTCGCGCAGGCTGGTGACCTTGACCTCGCGGGTCAGACCGCCGATCACGAAACCGAGGGTGTCGCCCAGTTTCATGTTCAGGCTGTTGGCCAGTTTGGTTTCCACCGACACGCCGGGGACCACGCCCTCCGCAGGCGGCTGATCGCTAGCCCACCACTGGCCGGCGGTGATGCTGTTGCCTTCCGGCATCGTGGCCGCCCACGTCAGGTTGAGGTCGCGCTGGGTGGCGTTTTCGCCACGGGAGTCCTTGGTGACGAACTTGCTCACCGGCTCGCCATTGATGGTCATCAGGCGCCCTGGAATCATCGGGTACAGCGGCGCGCTGTGGGTCGACAGGCGGCCCATGCGTTCAGCGAAATTATCCTTGTCGTTGGGCAGGATATTCAGCGCGAAGTAGTTCGGCGCATCCTTGGGCAGCTGGTTCTGCCAGGTGTCGAGCAGCTCGCCGCGCAGCAGCGCAATCAGTCCCATCGACAGCAGAATCAGCCCGAACGCCAGGGACTGGCCGGCGGCGGCCATGGGATGGCGCAACAGCTGACCCAAGCCCAGACGCCACGGCAGCGAGGCCCCGGCCAGCAAGCGGCGCAGGCTTTTCAGGGCCAGCAGCAATACACCGCCGAGCACCAGCGCCGCGATCAGACCGCCGCCGAGCAGGGCGAACGTCAGCACCAGGTCCAGACTCAAGCGCCACATGATCAGGCCCAGCGCGAACAGCGCCGCGCCATAGACCAGCCACGTGCTGGCCGGGATCGGCAGCATGTCCCGACGCAATACCCGCAGCGGTGGCACGCGACCCAACGCTGCGAGCGGCGGCAGTGCAAAGCCGGCCAGGGCGACGAGCCCGGTGCCGATACCGGCGACTGCCGGCAGCCAGCCACCCGGCGGCACGGCGGCGGGCAGCAGGCTCTCGAGCAGATGAAACAGGCCCAGTTGGGCAAACCAGCCGAGCAGGGCGCCTGCCGCACTGGCCGCAACGCCGAGCATCGCCAGCTGCAAACCGAACAGCACCAGTGCTTCATTGCGCGACAGGCCCAGGCAACGCAGCAGCGCACTGGCATCGAAACGCCGCGCCGCGAAACGCGCCGCCGACAAGGCAACCGCCACGCCGGCCAGCAGCACCGCGACCAGACTGGCCATGTTCAGGTAACGCTCGGCCTTGCCCAGCGCGCCGCCGATCTGTTGATTGCCATCACGGGCGTCGTCGATTTTCTGATTCGGCGCCAACCCGGGTTCGACGGCCTTGCGGTAAGCCGCGAGTTCCTGGGGCGTGCCGCGCCACAGATCTCGATAACTGACGCGGCTGCCGGGCTGCACGACCTTGGTGGCCTCAAGGTCGGCCATGTTGATCATCACCCGGGGCGTCAGGCTGTAGAAGTTGCCGGCGCGGTCGGGCTCGTAGGTCAGCACCCGGGTCAGCTTCAAGGTCTTGGAACCGACGTCGATGCTGTCGCCCACTTTCAAGTTGAGCGCCACCAGGATCCGCGCTTCCGCCCAGGCTTCGCCGGCTTGGGGCTCACCACCAACGGTTTCCGCTTCGTAGGGGGCAGGCGCGCTTTTCAGCTCGCCGCGCAACGGGTACGCCCCATCGACGGCCTTGACGCTGGCCAGCTGGATGCCGTTATCGGTGGCCACCACGCTGGAGAAAATCACGATCTGCGAGTGATCCAGCTTCAGCGCGTTGCCGGCATCGATCTGCGCAGGTGTCGCCGGCGTGGAGCCGCCGAGGATCAGGTCAGCACCGAGAAACTCCGTCGCGCGCAGCAGCATGGCGCTGTTGAGGCGTGCGCCGAAATAGCCGATGGCGGTGCTGGCGGCAACTGCCACCACCAGTGCGAAGAACAGCACGCGCAGCTCGCCGGCGCGGGCATCGCGCATGAGCTGGCGCGCCGCGAGGCTGAGCAGGCGTGAGAAAGGCAGGCGTGCCATCAAGGCTCCATTGGGGCGACCAGTCGGCCACCCTCCAGACGGATCAGGCGCCGGCAACGGTGGGCCAGGCGCTCATCGTGGGTGACCAGCACCAGCGTCGTGTTGCGCTCCTGGTTCAGCTCGAACAGCAGATCGCTGATGCGCTCGCCGGTGTGGCTGTCCAGGTTGCCGGTGGGCTCATCGGCGAACAGCACGTCGGGGTCGGCGGCAAACGCACGGGCGATGGCGACCCGTTGCTGCTCGCCGCCCGACAGTTGCCGTGGTGTGTGGGTCAGGCGCTGACCCAGGCCGACCCGCTCCAGCAGATGCCGGGCCTGATCGCGGGCGTCTTTGCGGCCCTCAAGCTCCATGGGCAGCATGACGTTTTCCAGCGCGTTCAGGCTGTCGAGCAACTGGAAGGACTGGAAGACAAAGCCCACGTGTTCGGCGCGAACCCGGGCGCGCTGATCTTCATCCAGCTCGCTGAGGTTGCGACCGGAGAGGACGACGGAACCGGCGCTGGGCAGGTCGAGACCGGCCAGCAGGCCGAGGAGGGTGGATTTGCCCGAGCCCGACGCGCCGACGATGGCCAGCGTGTCGCCCTTGTTTAGTTCCAGGGAGAGTTCGTGCAGGATGGTCAAGTCACCTTCGGTGCTTGGGACCACTTTGCTGAGGTTCCGAGCACTGAGAATACTTTCGCTCATGGAGAATCCGATGCGTGCGTGGTTTTTAAGTGCTGGCCTGGGTTTGCTGCTGGTATCACAAGGCGCGATGGCAGGCACGGTGCTGATCGTTGGCGATAGTATCAGCGCGGCTTTCGGCCTGGATACCCGGTTGGGTTGGGTCAGTCTGCTGGAACAGCGTCTGGCGAAGGAAGGCTTCAAGGAAAAAGTGGTCAATGCGTCGGTCAGCGGCGACACCAGCGCAGGAGGCCAGGCGCGGCTGCCGTCGCTGCTTGCCGAGCACAAACCGGATCTGGTGATCCTCGAACTGGGCGGTAATGACGGCCTGCGCGGGCAACCGCCGGCGCAATTGCAACAAAACCTTACCGACATGGTTGAGCAGTCCAAAGCGGCGGGGGCCAAGGTGCTCTTGCTGGGGATGAAAATCCCACCGAACTATGGTGAGCGCTACACCACGGCCTTCGCGGCGGTGTACCCGAAAGTCGCTGAGGAGACCAATGTGCCTCTGGTGCCGTTCATGCTGGAAGGGGTTGGCGGCCGGCCTGACATGACCCAGCAAGACGGCATTCACCCCAATGTTCCGGCTCAGCCGTACTTGCTGGATAACGTCTGGCCGGTCCTTAAACCCTTGCTTTAGTCGCGGCTGCAGACATCAGGCATTCGGCGATGGGGTCAAACATCGGGTGCGAGGGACCGCTCATTGCCAGCACGAAGGTTTGCGCCTATGGTGGCCCAAACCTATACAGGACCCAAAAGATGTACAAGAAAGAGCAGTGGCCACTCACGCTGTACTACGACGGTGACTGCCCGCTTTGCGCGCGGGAGATCAAACTCCTGCGTTCCCACGCTTGCGCGAACGCAGAGGCAGGCGCAGACGCAACAACCGCGCGACTGCTGTTCGTCGACATGAGCGAAGAGGGCTTTGATGCACCGGCTCTTGGATTCACCCATGAGCAGATGCAGTCTGTTTTGCATGCCCGTTTCGACGATGGCACCTGGGTCACGGGCCTGGATGCGACGCTCTGGAGCTGGCGCGCAGCCGGGCTTGGCGCCTGGGCTGCGCCACTGTCATGGCGGCCGTTGAGACCGCTGTTGAACCTCGGTTATCGGTTGTTCTGCCGCTTTCGTCCCCGGCTGGCGTGGTTACCTCATCCGGATGGCAGCCGCCTATGCCGCGACGGCAGTTGTACGGTTTCCAGGCCCTCAGACCAAAACCGCTGATTTAAAGGCCTGCAGGCCTTTTCCGGACGGGGGCTTTCGGCTAATGTGGCGCCCCCGCTCTGGAGCCCCCAATGCCGCGCCGTCCTGCCTGGTCCCTTTATGCCTATCAACTGATCGAGCCTGACGAACAGCTCGACCTGTTCGCGTGCCAGGAAATCCTTGTGCATCTGGTCGCTCGCCAGCTCGAACTGGCAGGCTCCGCCGACCGCACGTTGTGCGGCACCTTGTTGCCGGCGCAGCCGCGCTGGTCGGAAGTGCAGCAGACGGTTTATCAGGACGAGCGCCTGTGCCCGCTGTGCCGGGCGATCATCGACGCGCAACGGCGCGGCTGGCACCCGATCTGGCCGGAACTGGAAGCCGGCGTTTAAGGCCACGCGAACACTCCCGGACGCGCAGGGGTGCGTGTACAATCGCGCACAATCAAGCCTTCCGTTTACCAAGGATTCTCCGGATGTTGTCGCGCATTCCAGCTTTCGCCCGCTGTCTGTCGCTCGCTGCGCTGTGCGCGGCCGGCCCCGTCTCCGCCCTGGAGTTTCCGTTGCCGCCGCCCGGTGAGGACATCATCGGCCAGGTGCAGACCGTGACCGCCAAGTACGAAGACACTTTCGCTGACCTGGCCACGCGCTACGACCTGGGTTACCTGGAAATGATCGCCGCCAACCCGGGCGTCGATGCCTGGCTGCCGGGCGCAGGCACCCAGGTGGTGCTGCCGACGCGTTTCATCCTGCCGCCGGGTCCGCGGGAAGGCATCGTCATCAACCTCGCCGAGTACCGTTTGTACTACTACCCGAAAGGCCGGAACGTGGTGTACACCTTCCCGCTGGGTATCGGTCGCGAAGGCTGGGGTTCGCCGGTCTCCACCACCAAGGTCACCGCCAAAACACCCAATCCGACCTGGACGCCGCCTGCGTCGGTCAAGGCCGAGCACGCCGCCGACGGCGATATCCTGCCCAACGTGGTCCCGGCCGGGCCGGACAACCCCCTGGGCCCGTTCAAATTCGGCCTCGGGCTGCCGGGCTACCTGATCCATGGCTCGAACAAGAAGTTCGGCATCGGCATGCGCACCAGTCACGGCTGCTTCCGCATGTACAACAACAACGTGCTGGAAATGGCGGACATGGTCCCGGTGGGCACCACCGTGCGCATCATGAGCGAGCCGTACAAGTTCGGCGTCAGCGGCGGCAAGGTCTACCTCGAAGCGCACACGCCGCTGGACGAAAGCGGCAAGCCGTCGGTGGTCGACAAGCACACCGCCGTGATCAACGCACTGCTCAAGCGCGAAGACCTGGCCAACAGCCTGCGGATCAACTGGGATGAAGTGCGGGACGTGGTGGCTGCCGAAGACGGCATGCCGGTCGAAATTGCCGTGCCGACCACGCCGGCCCCCGTGGTGGGCGACGCGCCAGTGACGCTGCAGTAACGCTGCGACGCCAAACGCCGGGCAATAAAAAAGCCGACCCGTTAAGGGGTCGGCTTATCAATAATCCCGAGGGATTATTACTTGCGGCTAGCCTTGTCCAACATACGCAGAGCGCGCTCGTTGGCTTCGTCAGCAGTTTGCTGAGCTTTTTGAGCAGCAGCCATAGCTTCATCAGCCTTGCGGTAGGCTTCATCGGCACGGGCTTGCGAACGAGCGGCTGCGTCTTCAGTTGCAGTCAGACGAGCTTCGGTTTCTTTGGATGCGCTGCTGCAACCGGTAGCCAGAACTGCGGCCAGGGCCAGAGCAGAGAATTTCAGAACGTTGTTCATCGTGTTCCCCTTAAAGGACTTCTATCAAATTAGTCATCTCTCGAGAGTGAGAAAACGACCGGCGTACATCTTACTCATTGTTTGTAGTAAGTAAACGGACCGCGCGCAACATCTGCAGAAAATTCTTGGGTTTGAACGGGTTCCGTCGAACTCCTCACGCTTTTTCTTCGCACGCAGAAAGCCCCAGGGCGCAGGTGTCTGTCAGGTGACTCCGGCCCAGGCGATTTCCCACTACCATCCACGTATCGGCGACCATTTTTATATAGTCGATTATCGTGACAGGCGCACCCTTGAGAGCCGTTTAAATGGCCCTCAAGTGACTTGAGTCCGGGCATGGCGTCTCAATGGACATTCGTCGGCGATAACAGGTTCCATGGGGCATGCAGTCAGATGCGCGGCAACGCAATTAACAGTTGATTCACTTGAGCGCATTCGCTCGGGGCGCCTATATTCGCCTGTGCTCAAATTGTTTGAGAACAGCGATGCTCTTCGCGGTGTCCAAACGGCACAGGGTGGCGCAGTCAGCTCTATTGCAGAAGGCCCTATTGCAGAAGCCAATAGTGGTCGTACTGCCTGTAGAGGTTCCTTCGCCGGGAAAATGTCGATAAGGTAAGGGTCCAATTCCAAGACCCGCGAGGAGTAGTGATGAGCGAGGCGTTGTCCATCCACCATGACGAGACCGGTCACCAGTTCGAAGTCAATATCGACGGCTACCGTGCCTATCTGACGTACATGGACCTGGGTAAAGAGACCCTGGATATCTACCGTACGTTCGTTCCCAACGAATTGCGCGGACGTGGGATAGCGGCAGCCTTGACCAAGGTGGCCCTCGACTATGCCGACCGGATCGGCTACACCGTGATTCCTTCGTGCTCCTATGTGGAGCGTTACATGGAGCGCAACCAGCGGCAGGCTGCCAAGATCTGACCGAACCGCGCTTCACACAGTTAAACGCCGAGCATGTGCTCGGCGTTGTCGTTTCTGCAGTACGGTCAGTCGCGTTTGCGCGTTGGCAGTACGTCCTTGAGCTTGGCGTGCATGCTGCGCAGGGTTTTCTCGGTGCTTTCCCAATCGATGCAGGCATCGGTGATGGACACGCCGTATTGCAGGTCGGCGAGGTCTTTGGGAATGGCCTGGCAGCCCCAGTTCAGGTGGCTCTCGACCATAAGGCCGATGATCGACTGGTTGCCTTCGAGAATCTGGTTGGCAACGTTTTCCATCACCAGCGGTTGCAACGCCGGGTCCTTGTTGGAGTTGGCGTGGCTGCAATCAACCATGATGTTCGGCTTGATCTTCGCCTTGTTCAGCGCCTGTTCGCACAGGGCAACGCTGACCGAATCGTAGTTGGGCTTGCCGTTGCCGCCGCGCAATACCACGTGACCGTAGGCGTTGCCTTTGGTGGTGACGATGGACACGCCGCCTTCCTGGTTGATACCGAGGAAGCGATGGGGGCTGGACACCGATTGCAGGGCGTTGATGGCCACGGTCAGACCGCCGTCGGTGCCGTTCTTGAAGCCAACTGCCGAGGACAGGCCCGAGGCCATTTCCCGGTGAGTCTGGGACTCAGTAGTCCGCGCGCCGATGGCCGACCAGCTGATCAGGTCCTGCAGGTACTGAGGCGAAATCGGGTCGAGGGCTTCGGTCGCGGTCGGCAGGCCTTTTTCGGCCAGGTCGCGCAGCAGTTGACGGCCGATGTGCAAGCCATCCTGAATCTTGAAGGAGTCGTCCAGATACGGGTCGTTGATCAGGCCTTTCCAGCCGACGGTGGTGCGTGGCTTCTCGAAATAGACGCGCATGACCAGATACAGAGTGTCGGACACCTCGGCCGCCAGCGCTTTCAGACGATCGGCGTATTCGTGGGCGGCCTTGAGGTCGTGGATCGAGCAGGGCCCGATCACGATGAATAGGCGGTGATCCTTGCCATCGAGGATGTTGCGGATGACTTCGCGGCCCTGGCTGACAGTGGCCTGGGCGGCGGCGGTCAGCGGGATTTCGCGTTTCAGCTGATCCGGGGTGATCAGTGTCTCGTTGGAGGCAACGTTGAGGTCGTCAATCGGTAAATCAGCCATCGTGTTACTCATCAGGTCACGGATGCTGGCCGCCAGCGTCCCCGTGCGGCGGAGCCGAGCATGATTGAGCGCAACGGGGGAGCCGAACCTTAGCGCGTTAGCCGGTGGTTCGACAATGGGTAAACGTGGCTTTCGTCCAACGGTTGCGGCATTGTCTGACCTGTTTCGGACTGAGGAATGGCACGATGGATATTCCCGACGAAAGCCGACTCGACTGATACCCCGCTATTCCCGGCTTAAGCCCGTCCTGCGAAAGGCGGCGAAGGCCTTCAGTCACCCGAACATCATTCAGAGGAGAAGCGCGTGGATCAACTGCAACTGACGGACTTCGACCTCGACCAGCAACTTCTCAATCTGCCCGGCGTCTCACTGCTGATTTTCACCAGCCTGGGCTGCTCCAGTTGCCGCTGGGCACGGCACCATTTGCCGGAGCAATCGTTGCCGCTGGATCGCCTGTGCTGGATCGATGCCGAAGAAAACGGCGGCGCGGTGGAGCGCTATGGCGTGTTTCATCTGCCGACGATGTTTGTGATACGCGACGGCGCCTTCTTCGGGGCCCTTCGCACGCAGATGTCAGCCGACGCTATTGTCACGGGCCTGGCACACGCGCTGGCGACGCCGCCAGACGAATTACCCTGAAGCGGAGTTTCCATGAGCGAAAGTGCAGCGAGCGAAAGCGCAGTCAAACCCCGGATCGGCATCATCGGCACCGGTGCGATCGGCGGCTTCTATGGCGTGATGCTGGCCCGGGCCGGCTTCGATGTGCACTTTCTGCTGCGCAGCGAATTCGAGGCCGTCGCCCGCAATGGCCTGCACGTGGACAGCCAGGTGCACGGCCCGTTGGTGCTGGAGAATGTCCAGGCCTACGCCTCAGCGGCTGATATGCCGCCCTGTGACTGGCTGCTGGTCGGCGCCAAGACCACCGGCAACGGCGGGGTGGCCAACGCTATCGTCCAAGCCTCGGCGCCAGACGCCAAGGTGTTGCTGCTGCAAAACGGGTTGGGCGTTGAGGAAGAGCTGCGCGCCGAACTACCGGATTCCCTTCATCTATTGGGCGGCCTGTGTTTTGTCTGCGTGCATCGCACAGGGCCGGGGCAGATCACCCATCAGGCCTTTGGTGCCGTGAACATCGGCTACCACAGCGGGCCGGCCGATTTGGCAACGCGCGGGCACTGGGTCGAGCAGGGCGCTTCGCTGTTTCACCAGGCGGGCATTGACTCCGTGGCGATGGACAACCTCGACAAAGCACGCTGGCAGAAACTGGTGTGGAACGTGCCTTACAACGGGCTTTCCGTGCTGCTCAACGCGAGCACCACGCCGCTGATGGCTGACGCCGACAGTCGCGCGCTGATCCAGGGCCTGATGGCGGAAGTGGTGCAGGGCGCCGAAGCGTGCGGGCACGTGCTGCCGGAGGGCTACGCCGAGCAATTGCTCAAGGTCACTGGCCAGATGCCGGATTACCGGCCGAGCATGTACCACGACTTCACCGAAAAACGCCCGCTGGAACTTGACGCCATCTACGCCCGGCCCCTTGCGGCTGCGCTGGCCGCCGGCTGCGACATGCCAAAGGTGCGCGCCCTGTATCACGCGCTGGCGTTTATTGATCGCGGCAATCGTTGACGGCCAATGCCGTGCGCTTGCCCACCTCCCGCTTTAAGGAAAACTGATGAGCACTCAGCTGAACGTAAAAACCCCGGGGAGCAAGCTGGTGCTGGCGATTTCCTCGCGGGCGCTGTTTGATTTGCGGGAAAGCCATGACGTTTATATGGCCAGCGGCGTTGCTGCCTATCGCCAGTACCAGATCGACCACGAGGACGAAATCCTTGAGCCCGGTGATGCGTTCCGGCTGGTGGAAAAACTGCTCAGCCTGAACGCCAGCCTGAACCAGTCCCGGGTGGAAGTGGTGCTGGTCTCGCGCAACAGTGCCGACACCGGCTTGCGCGTATTCAATTCGATTCAGCATTACGGCCTCGACATTTCCCGCGCGGCGTTCGTCGGCGGCCGCAGTCCGTTTCCGTATCTGGCCGCTTTCGGCAGTCATCTGTTCCTGTCCACCCACGCCGAAGACGTGCGCAGCGCGCTGGACGCGGGCTTCGCCGCGGCAACCATTCTCTCTGGTGGCGCCCGTCGCGCGGCCAGTGCCGAGCTGCGCATCGCCTTCGACGGTGACGCCGTGCTGTTTTCCGATGAGTCCGAGCGCGTGTATCAGTCCGGAGGGCTTGAGGCGTTTCAGGCCAATGAGCGCGAAGCGGCGCGACGGCCCTTGCCCGGCGGGCCGTTCAAACCCTTTCTCGCGGCATTGAACGCCCTGCAGCGCGAATTCCCCGAAGAGTCCTGCCCGATTCGCACGGCGCTGGTCACCGCGCGCTCGGCGCCGGCTCACGAGCGGGTCATCCGCACACTGCGCGAGTGGGACATTCGTCTGGATGAGTCGCTGTTCCTCGGCGGCCTGGACAAATCGGCGTTTCTGGAAGCTTTCGCGGCGGACGTGTTCTTCGACGATCAGCCGGGCCACTGTGAGCGCGCGCGGGAAGTGGTGGCGACCGGGCATGTGCCCCACGGCATCAGCAACGAGCTAAAACCTTGAGGCGTTAGACCGAAAAGCAGCAGTCGGGCCGCCTGAGTGCGCGGCGCGCTGCTACGCTGATTAAGTCTTCACTTCAAAGGCTGTCCGGGGGTCCCATGATCCGCTCGATGCTCTACGCCACGGACCTCGGTGCTTATGCGCCGTATACCCTGCAGCACGCGCTGGTGCTGGCACGGACCTTCGATGCCGAGCTGCACGTTGTGCATGTGGTGGAGCCAATGGGCCTGTTTGCCGAGTCCGTGTTGCAGAGTTATCTGGCCGCCGACGTGCTCAAAGAGCTGCACAGTGAGGGCGTCAACACGGTGATCGATGGCATTGAGGCGCGGGTAATGGACAGCTTTCGTGAAGAACTGGGGGAGGGGCATGAGGACCTTGCCCTGATTCGCAGCGTTCGCGTGGTCCAAGGCGATCCATCCAATGTGATACTCGATCAGGCGCGCCTGCTCAGCGTCGACCTGCTTGTGGTGGGCAGTCGCAGCCACGGCGGGGAGGGGGATACGCCGATTGGCCGGACGGCGGCGCGAGTCCTGCAACTGTCCGACGTGCCGGTGTACATGGTGCCGATGCTGCACAGGCGCACACCGAGGTGATCGCATTCCGGGAATGCGCCAAGGGCGTCAAAAGCTGCGTGCCATTACCGGATAAAAGTGATAAAAAGTTCTAGCTTTGCCTTCCTGACCAATAATCCAGTTATATACCGTCGCTGATGCCCGTGGCGTCTTCCGGCTTTGAGGGATACATATGAAGCTTCAACAACTGCGCTACATCTGGGAAGTGGCGCACCACGACCTCAACGTTTCAGCGACCGCGCAAAGCCTCTACACCTCTCAGCCAGGCATCAGCAAGCAGATCCGCCTGCTGGAAGACGAGTTGGGCGTCGAGGTCTTCGCCCGCAGCGGCAAGCACCTGACCCGCGTCACCCCGGCAGGCGAGCGCATCATCACCACCGCCGGCGAGATCCTGCGCAAAGTCGAAAGCATCAAGCAGATTGCCCAGGAATTCTCCAACGAGAAAAAGGGCACGCTGTCCATCGCCACCACCCACACCCAGGCGCGTTACGCGTTGCCGCCGGTGATCAGCAATTTCATCAAGCAGTACCCAGACGTCGCGCTGCACATGCATCAGGGCTCACCGATGCAGATCGCCGAAATGGCCGCCGACGGCACCGTTGATTTCGCTATCGCCACGGAAGCGCTGGAGCTGTTCGGCGATCTGGTGATGATGCCGTGCTACACCTGGAACCGCTGCGTGGTCGTGCCCCAGGGCCACCCGCTGACCAAAGTGCCGAAGCTGACCCTGGAGATTCTCGCCGAATACCCCATCGTGACATACGTGTTCGGGTTCACCGGCCGCTCCAAGCTGGACGAAGCATTCAGCCACCGTGGGCTGACGCCGAAAGTGGTGTTCACCGCCGCCGACGCTGACGTGATCAAGACGTACGTAAGATTGGGATTAGGCGTCGGCATCGTCGCGAAAATGGCCGTCGACCCCAAGCTGGACAGCGATCTGGTGGTGCTCGACGCCAGCGAATTGTTCGAAGCCAGCGTAACCAAGATCGGTTTCCGCCGCGGCACCTTTCTGCGCGGTTTCATGTGCGATTTCATCGAGAAGTTCGCCCCGCACCTGACCCGCGAGGTTATGGCCAGAGCCATTCAGTGCCACAACAAGCAGGAGCTGGAAGAGCTGTTTGCCGGGGTTCAACTGCCGGAGCATTGATAGGCGGCGTGCGCAAAACCTGTAGGAGTGAGCTTGCTCGCGATGCGTCGGGTCAGACGCTGAATGGCGCGTGCCAGACCGTCATCGCGAGCAAGCTCACTCCTACAAGGTTGCGATCTGCCCTCAGGACTTTGCGATCATATTCCCGGCATGCAGCCCGCATTCCTTCTGTGTCGCTTCTTCCCACCACCAGCGGCCTTCGCGTTCGTGCTGATTCGGCAGGACCGGGCGCGTGCAGGGTTCGCAGCCGATGCTGATGAAGCCGCGCTCATGCAGGCTGTTGAACGGCAGTTCGAGCATGCGGATGTAGTTCCACACGTCGGCGCTGCTCATCTGGGCGAGCGGGTTGAATTTGTACAGCGTGCGTTCCGGGGTCGAGAAGGCGCTGTCGATTTCCACTACGGCGACGTTGTTGCGCGTGCTCGGGCTCTGATCCCGACGCTGGCCGGTGGCCCAAGAGGTAACGCCGGACAGCTTGCGGCGCAACGGCTCGATCTTGCGGATCCCGCAGCACTCGCCATGGCCGTCGCGGTAGAAGCTGAACAAGCCCTTCTCCTTGACCATCGGCTCCAGTTTTTCGCGGTCCGGGCTGACGATGTCGATGTCGATTTTGTACTGCTCGCGCACCTGATCGATGAAGCGATAGGTCTCCGGGTGCAGCCGGCCGGTGTCCAGGCTGAACACTTTGACGTTCTTGTTGATTTTCCAGGCCATGTCCACCAGCACCACGTCTTCCGCGCCACTGAAGGAAATCCACAAGTCGTCGCCGAAGTGCTGAAAGGCGAATTTGAGGATGTCGGACGGGGATTTGTTGGCAAAAGTGGCGGCGATGTCGTCAACGTCAAAAGGGTGGTTCATCTGGGCGGGTTCCTGATCAGGGCTGGCGCTTAAGCGCTCGTAATGGCGCAGATGGTAACAAAAAACGTCGGGGCGTTTGGCTGAAAGCGAGGAGAGCACGGGTGCTTTGGCGGGCGGCAAACCTGTCGGGTCGCCACCCCGGTCACTCCCACAGGGTTGCATTCCCCGCCATACATCACCTAAAGGCTGCCACCCGAAACGGACAGGTTCACCGTCCCGATCACATCCCCTCCAGCGTCTCCATCAACACCCGCACTTTGGTGAAGGTTTCCTGGTATTCGGCTTCCCACTGCGAATCGGCGACGATCCCACCGCCGCCCCAACACGCCATCTGGCCGTCTTTTGCCAGCAGACTGCGGATGGCGATGGAGCTGTCCATGCTGCCGCGCACGTCCAGGTACATCAACGAGCCGCAATACAAGGCCCGACGGTTGGGCTCCAGTTCGTCGATGATCTGCATCGCGCGGATCTTCGGCGCGCCGGTGATCGAGCCGCCGGGAAAGCTGCCGCCAATCAGGTCCAGCGCGTCCTTGCCGTCGGCCAGTTCGCCGGTGACGGCGCTGACCAGATGATGCACGTTGGGATAGCTTTCCAGGCTGAACAACTCCGGCACGCTCACCGAACCGATCCGGCAGGTTCGCCCCAGATCGTTGCGCAGCAGATCGACGATCATCAGGTTCTCGGCGCGGTCTTTGTCGCTGGCGAGCAGCTCCTGCGCCAATGCGGTGTCCTCATCGGCATCCCGCCCGCGCGGCCGCGTGCCCTTGATCGGCCGGGTCTCGACCTGACGCTGGCTGACTTTGACGAACCGCTCCGGCGACAGGCTCAACACCGCATCCCCCTCTGGCAGGGCCAGATACCCGGCGAACGGCGTGGGGCAGGCCACCCGCAGGGCTTGATACGCTGCCCACGGATCACCGAGGTACTGCGCACGAAAGCGCTGGGCGAAATTGACCTGATAGCAGTCGCCGGCCTGGATGTAGGCGTGAATCCGCTCGATGGCCTGCCGGTACTGCTCGGCATCGATGTCCGGCGCGAAGGGCGCTGTCAGCGTGAACGATGGGGCCGGTTGCGCCACGGGTTGCTCGAACAGCGCGATCAGACGCTGGCGTTCTGCGTGATCAAGGGCGGGGTGAAAGACCAGCTGGCTGGTGTGGTCGTGGTGATCGCTGATCAGCGCCCAGGCGTAGAGGCCCAACCGCGCGGCGGGCAGGTGCAGGTCATCGGTAGCCTGATCGGGCAGGGGCTCGAACAGACGGCCGAAGTCATACGCCAGGTAACCGATCAACCCACCGGCGAATGGCAGCGCGCAGTGCTCGGGCAGATCAGCTTCACCGAGGCGGGCCAGTGATTCACGCAGGCGCTGGAGAAAGCCCGGACCGGATTCGTCCGCCACCGGCTGCAGGGTTTCCAGCGGCCAGGCGCTGATCAGATCGAAGCGGCCACGGTCCGCCGTCGGGCGACCGCTGTCCAGCAGCACCGCGCCCGGGGCACCGCGCACGTGGGCGAAGTAACTGCTGGGGTCGGCGTGATAGGGCAGTGGGTGTACAGAGCAAGTTGGCATGCGAGGCGTGGATCAGTCAGTGCACGAGGACGGCGATTGTAGTCTTCCCCAAGAGCGAGTCCTAGGGGGAAGGCGCAGTCGCGGGCGGCTCACCGTGCAAAATTCGTTGGGCATCCTCTGGCGTCAGCGGGTAATCGAAAAAGCGCCGGTAGAAGTCCGTCGTCTGTGCCGCCATGTCCACGTCCGGGAACAAAGCGGGATGCAACTGCTGCGCCGCCCACGCCACCTGAAGCGCGACTTCGGTGCCGTACCGATCCCACGGGAACACCCCTGCCGGGTTGCGCAGGACGCGCCCGTTGCGCACGGCCTCAAGCTGGTTCAGCAGTTGCGGTTGCGCTGCTTGGTCCAGCCGGCCTGCGTTCGCCGCGAGAATGACGACATCCGGCTGCCAGGCCAGCAACTGCTCTGCCGACACGATTTGCAGGTTGCCCTTGAGTCCCGTCGCGGCATTGCGGCCTCCGGCGAGCTTGATCCAGTCGTCGATCAGCGTGTCGGCGCCGTCCACTTTCAGCGGATTGACCGAGGCGATGTGCAGCACTTTGGGCCGTTGCTCCGCCGGGATACCCGCGACCACGCGATTGACTGCTGCCAATTGCTGATCCAGAAACCCGTTGTAGGCACGGGCCCGCACGCCGGGCTCTGTGCCGCCCAGGGCTTGAGCGGTGTTGAGCATCGAGCGTTTCAACCGGGCCAGGTCGGTGTAGCCCATCTGCATGACCGGCAGGCCCAGCTGTCGATAGGCGATGGCCTGACGGTCGCCGAGGGCGGTGAACACCAGATCGACGTGCTCGGCGAGCAAAGTTTCGGCATTGAACGCCGTGCCTTCGATGGCCGTGGCCTGGTTCAGCGCCGGCAGGATCTTGAACATCCACGGTTGGCTTTCAGGGTGGTTGACCGTCGCAACGATGCGCGAGCCGGCCCCGAGCGTCATCAGCAGCACGTGATGGGCGTACCAGGCGTCAGCGATACGCGCGGGTTCGCAGGGAAGGCTGATACGTTGGCCGCTATCGTCCTGCACCTGTCCGGGTTTCAGCAGACTGGCCTGAATGTTCTGCCCAGCGTCACCCGGATCAGCGAAGGCGCAGGCACTCAGGCCGGCGAGCAGCACACCGCTCAGCAAGCCTTTTAGCAAATGGCGCCTGCCGCCCTGCCGCCGCCTCACAGGTCCACTTGAATCGACGCCTGCACCATGCGCGGCGCGGCCGGTGTGGCGCTGGCTTGCCCGGCACCGGTGTAGCCGTTCAGCCCGCCGGGGACGATGTTGGTCCAGTAGCGTTCGTTGGCCAGGTTGGTGACCTCGAGGCGATAGACCGTGTCGCGCTTCATCAACCGGGTGCTGTAGCTGGCGCCGGCGTCGAAAGTCTTGTAGCTGCCCACCCAGTGATCGTTGCTGTCATCGGTGGGGCGGGCGCTGGCATAACGGGCGTTGAGGTTGACGGTGAGGCCCGGCACCTGATCGATGCGGTATTCGGTCAGCAGACTGGCCGTCATCCGCGACAGCCCGACGATGCGCGTGTCTTCCGTGCTGTCGTTGCCGGTGGACAGCAGCTTGGGGTCCAGCCAGGTGATGCCGCCGAACAGCTTGAGATTCTGGCTCAGGTCGCCGTCGGCGAGGAATTCCACCCCGCGATTGCGCTGATCACCCGCCACGGCATAGACGTTATCCGCCTGGGTGTAGGCGAAGGGCCGCTTGATCTGGAACGCTGCCAGCGACAGGTTGACCCCGCGCGCGACCCATTTGCCGCCCAGCTCCCACATGCGGCTGCGGTACGGCGACAGGATCGCCCCGGCGTTGCTGCTGCCGGCCGCCGCACTGTCACCCTGTTGCAGGCTGTCGGCGTAAGTCAGGTACAGCGTCAGGTCGTCCACCGGCTTGTACATCACGCTGGTCGCCGTGCTGATGCCCGAGTCTTGGGATGACGTATGGACGCCCGCTTGAGAATAATTGTCGGCGGTCAGGCGACTCTGGCTGCCGCTGAGCATCAGGCTCCATTTCGGCGTGAAGGTCAGGGTGTCGCCCAGCACGAACGAGCGCTGGCGGGCGTTGGCCGAGTGATAGCGATCGGTGAAGTCGGGGAAGTCAGGCTCGTCGAAGCCGACCGGATTGCTTAATGAGGCGCTACCCAAGGTCTTCGTGCCGCCGTTCACGGGGTTGTAGTTGTCCCAGTCGAAACCGGTGACACCGACGGTCAGGTCGTGGCGAATGCCGGCGGTGTAGACGCTACCGTTGAGGTTGGCCAGGTAGCTGTTGATGGTGAAGCGGCTGGCGGTGGCGCTCGCCACCGAGCTGCGATAGGTGCCGGCGTTGTTGATCAGCGTATTGGTGACGGCAGTGGACTCGCGGTCGGCGATCTGCCGCAGCGCGCCGATGTCGAGTTTCCAGTTGCCGTCGAAGTCATGCTTGAAATGCGCGCTGGCGGTGTCCGTGGTGTTGTTGTCGCCGGAGTAATTTTGCCCGAGGTTGCTGCGGGTCGGGTCCGGCGCGTGGGGCAGCGTCACGCCCGAGGCGACGGCGAACTTGCCGGGCAGGCCCTTGGATAGGTAGTTGTAGTGGCTGACGTTGGTTTCGATGACGCTGTCGTCACTGATCTGAAAGTCCGTGGCGAGGCTCACCAGCTGCCGGCGCAACGTGCTGCCGGGGGCATAACTGTGGCCTTGCTCGTCGGCCACGTTCAGGCGGTATTTGATCTTGCCGTCCGGGTCGAACGGGCCGCTCAGGTCAGCGGCCTTGAGCCAGGTCAGCCCGGTGCCCACGCCGACGGTCACCCGATTGCGGGTGAAATCGGTCGGGCGTTTCGACAGCAGGTTGAAGGTGCCGGCCGGGTTCGCCGGGCCATACAGCGACCCCGACAGCCCGCTCAGCACCTCGACACCGCCCAGTTGCTCGGCCGGGTAATCGGTGGTCGACACCACATTGAGGCCGTCCAGCCGGCTGTTCTGCACCACGCTCCCCTGCAGACCCCGGGTTTGCGGCCGGGCGCCGTCGGCCTGCACGGAAGGCATGTAGCGGATGATGTCCTTGAAGCTCTTGAGCTGCTGGCTGTCGATCAGGTCCGAGGACAGCACGCTAATGGAATAGGGCGTGTCCAGCAGCCTGCGCTCACCCATCGGGCCGAGGGTCGCCGACTTCTCCCGCGCCTCATCGGCAATCGACTGTTCGGCACTGATGTCCAGCGGCGCCAGGGTCATTTCTTGGGCCAGGGTGACCTGGGCGAAGCCGCCGAACAAGAGTGGCGCGAAGGCCAGGCGCGTGGAAAGGGATCGGGTCATGCAAACACTCAGCAAGGAATGAAAAAGCGGTGGCCGCTGCTGTCGATCTGCTCGACGGCGACCTGGTAAAGACGCGCCATGAGGGCGCTGTCGATGACGTCGTGGGGCGCGCCGTCGGCGATGAGTCGGCCGTCGTGCAGGACCAGCACGCGATTGGCCGAGGCAAGAGCGTGTTCAGGGCGATGGGTGCTGGACAAAATGCTGATGCCTTGGGCGGCGAGGCGCTTGAGCAAGGCCAGCAGGCGCAGCTGATGGCCGTAGTCGAGGCCGGTGACCGGCTCATCAAGAATGATGGTATTGGCGCGCTGGACCATGGCCCGGGCGATCAGCACCAACTGACGCTCGCCGCCGGACAGCTCGGTGTACGGCCGTTCACTTAAATGAAGGATGCCCAGGTCGGTCAGGGCCTGCTGCACAGAGGTCTTGTCGTCGCGGCTCGGTGCATGGCCCAGGCCCACGCTGGGCAATCGCCCCTGCCCAACGATGTGGGCGACGCTAAACGGAAAGCTCGGCACATGGCTCTGGGGCACATAGGCAATCTGCCTGGCAATGGCACGGCGCTTCATCGAGCGCATCGGTTGGCCGTCGATCAGCACCTCGCCGGCGTGGGGTGTCATCAACCCCAGCAGCAGTTTCATTAAGGTGCTTTTTCCGGCGCCGTTGGCCCCCAGGAGGGCGATGTTGTCGCCGGCGGCGATGTCCAGCGAGACGTTATCGAGGATCACGCGGTCGCCGATTCGATAGCTCAGTTGACGGGCCTGCAAGCGCTTCATAGCCAACCCTTGCGCACGCGATGCAGCACCAGCACAAAGGCGATCGCGCCGAACAGCTCGGTGATGATGCCGAGGGGGATCTCTCCCGCCGACACGCTGCGAGCGACGCCGTCGGCCGCCAGCAGGAAGATCCCGCCCAGGCAGGCGCTGAGGGGCAGCAAGCGCGAATTGCCGGGGCCGACCAGCAGCCGCGCCAGATGCGGAATCAACAAGCCGATCCAGCCGACCATCCCCGCCAGACTCACAGTGAGTGCGCAGATCAGCGTGGTCAGCACGATCAGGCCGCCACGGATCTGCTCGACCGGCACGCCCAGGCTCAGGGCCTCGTCATCACTCAGGGACAGCGCGTCGATGGCGCGGCCGGTCAGGCACAGCAGCACAATCGCCACGGCCAGAATCGGGCCGATGATCCACAGTGCTTGAACATCCACGGCACTGAGGCTGCCGAGCAGCCAATAGACGATGCTCGGCAACTGATCCACCGGATCGGCCATGTATTGGGCGATGGACAGCAAGGAGGTGAAGAGGGCGTTCGCAACGATGCCGCCGAGCACCAGCAGCAAGATCGACGGGGTGTGGAACAGGTGCGCGATGCCCAGACCGACCGCCACGGCGATCAGCCCGGTCATGCAGGCGACCAGCGCAATGGCCAAAGGCGGCAGGTGCCAGATGATCCCCAGCGCAGCGCCGAAGGCACAACCGCTCAACACCCCCAGCAAGCCCGGCGACACCAGCGGATTGCGGAACACGCCCTGATACGCCGCGCCCGAGACGGAAAGCCCGGCGCCCACTAGAACCGCTGCGATAACCCGAGGCAGGCGCGCCTCGATGATCAGGCTGTGGAGCAGGTCATAGCGCTGGGCGGGCATGTCGCTGAGGCCGAGCATCGTTGCGATGAACGTGCTGAATTCGTGGATTGAGATGTGATAGCGACCCAATAACAGCGCGCAGGCGGCCGTCACGATCAATGCCAACAGGCTGAGCAACAGAGGGGAATACAGCCTGGCAGAAGACATCTGTTACTCATTGTTTCGGTATGTAAAAAACTATACAGCGATGGGAGAGGGTTCTCCAGCGACGGAATGCCGCATGGGGTGAATCTTCATTTGGCAGGAGGTTGTGTGCGGGAATATTGGGCTGAATTTTGCGGTGCGCCGCCTGACGCCTTCCCGGCTAAAGCCGGTCCTACGAATGTGTGCGGTGCTTGGTAGGACCGGCTTCAGCCGGGAAGGGGGCGGTGGGGGCGCTATCAGATTTGCGGTGTGGCGCGTGACGTTTTCCCGGCTAAAGCCGGTCCCACAGTCGAGGTCCAGCCAACAGTCGGCGTTTCAGCCGGTCCCACGGACGGCACGCGGTATTTAGTGGGACCGGCTTCAGCCGGGAAGGGGCCGGTGTGATCGCCATCAGTTTATCGGCGAACACCGATCAGCCTGATCAATCGACACAACTCAAACATGCCCAAACAACCCCTGGGCAAACTTGACCCGCTCTTCCGGGCTCTCCTGAACACCGTCCGCCGCCAGCTCTTCCAGCCGCTTCTCCACCGCCACGGTCCGGTGAGTCAGCCCGCAGTCATTGGCGATCTGGATGTTCAGCCCCGGCCGGGCATTCAGCTCCAGAATCAGCGGCCCGCGGTCCTGGTCCAGCACCATGTCGACGCCGATATAACCCAGGCCGCACAGCTCGTAGCACTCGGCCGCGAGCTTCATGAAACCGTCCCAGTTCGGCAGTTGCACGCCATCCACCGCATTGGTGGTGTCGGGGTGCTTGCTGATGATGTTGTTCAGCCAGGTGCCGCGCAGCGTCAGGCCGGTCGCCAGATCGACGCCGACACCGATGGCGCCCTGGTGCAGGTTGGCCTTGCCGCCGGACTGCCGGGTGGGCAGGCGCAGCATCGCCATCACCGGGTAACCCATCAGCACAATCACGCGGATGTCCGGGACGCCCTCGTAACTGATGCTCTTGAAAATCTGATCTGGCGTAACCCGGTATTCGATCAGCGCGCGATCGCGATGGCCGCCCAGGGAGTACAGCCCGGTGAGAATGCTGGAAATCTGATGCTCGATTTCGTCGTGGCTGATGATGCGCCCGGAAATCGTGCGGAAACGCTCTTCGAATCGGTCGGCGATGACCAGAATGCCGTCGCCGCCTGCACCCTTGGCCGGCTTGATGACGAAATCGCTGCGCCCGCCGATGATCGTGTCGAGCTTGTCGATTTCCTTCTCGGTGGAAATGATCCCGTACATCTCGGGCACGTGAATGCCCGCCGCGATCGCCCGCTCCTTGGTGATGATCTTGTCATCGACGATGGGGTAGAGGCTGCGCTTGTTGTACTTGAGCACGTAGTCGGCGTTACGCCGGTTGATGCCCATGATCCCCTTGGCTTCCAGCGCCTTCCAGGTTTTCCACCAGCCGATCATTTATGGGTTTCCCGCTCGGCGTCTTCCTTGAGGAAGGCCTTGAAGCGGACCAGTTCGGTCAGCCGATAACCGCGATAACGCCCCATCGCCAGCATGAAACCCACCAGGATCAGCAGGATGGCCGGGAAGGTGAACACGAAGTAAATGAACTCCGGGATGCTCATGATGATGTGTGCCAGGGAGGCCGCAAACAGCGTGCCGATGGCGACTTTCATCGCATGGCCGCCGCCACGTTCTTCCCAGGTGATCGACAGGCGTTCGATGGTCATGGTCAGAATCACCATCGGGAACAGCGCCACCGACAACCCGCGCTCAAGGCCCAGCTTGTGACTGAACAGGCTGATGGCGGCAATCAGCACCACCACGAAGGTCAGCACCACCGACAGCCTCGGCAGCATTTGCAGCTTGAGGTGTTCGAGGTACGAGCGCAGGGACAGGCCCAGCGCCGTGATGATGGTGAACAGCACGATGCCAAAGCCCAGCTGGGTCTCGCGGAACGCCAGCGCGATCAGTACCGGGGTGAACGTACCCAGGGTTTGCAGCCCAACCAGGTTGCGCAGGATCAGGATCACCAGCACGCCGATCGGGATCATCACCATGATCATGAAGGTCTGCTGGGTTTGCAGCGGCAGGCTGTACAGCGAGTATTCGAGGAAGTCGGCGTCGGTGCTTTCATCGGTCAGCTTGGCCAGACGAATCGCGTTCATCTCGCTGTTGTTCAGGCTGAAACTCACGGTGGCCTTTTTGCCACCCTCCACGGAGATCAGGTTGTCGTTGCCGATCCACCACAGCAGGCGGTCCTGGGGCAGGCCCGCTTCGCCGGTTTCCGGATTGAAATACAGCCAGTCCTTGCCATTGAAGCTGCGCAGCCACAGTTCGGGTGACTGCGGCTGATCGGCGACCAGGCGAATGGTATGGGCTTTCTCCACCGGCACGTGGGCGATGGACAGCAGGGTTTCAGTGATCCGCGCCTTGTTCTGCACCGACGTGTCGCCGGCCAGCAACAGCTTGACGTTGTCGTCGCTCAGATTGTTGACACGCTTGATGGCTTCGCTGACGAAGGTCTCGACGTCGGCGGAATGTTGCCGGATCGGCGCAAGCAGCGCGTCGGCGGCGATTTTTTCCGGGCCTTCCACAACGATGCTGTCGCGGAAGATCGGCCCTTTGATCTTGGCTTTCTCGCCGCTGTAGCGCTTGGTCAACACCAGCCGGTAGTACAACGTCTGATTGCCGTTGGCCCGGCGCGCGGACCAGGTGACCTTGCGGTTGCCGTCGGCGCGATTGACGTTCACGCCGTAGTTGTTGGAGATGAAGCTTTCATTGAGGCTGATGTAATCCCGGGACAGTGGTGGCAC
Source organism: Pseudomonas sp. W2Oct36 (assembly GCF_041060465.1). Taxonomy (NCBI): domain Bacteria; kingdom Pseudomonadati; phylum Pseudomonadota; class Gammaproteobacteria; order Pseudomonadales; family Pseudomonadaceae; genus Pseudomonas; species Pseudomonas sp. W2Oct36. Next base: position 39,781 of record NZ_JAUERW010000017.1, on the reverse strand, counting down.
GTACATCTGCACCTTGACCGTGTCCTTGGGGTTGGCGACGAACTCGACCTTGGCGTCGATGTTCCACAGGTCGTCGGTTTCGTCTTCGGTCACCGGAATGCCGAGCACCAATATCTGGTAAGCCGTGATCGCGATGCCCAGCGTGACGAGGGTCGCGATCAGGATTTTCAGATGGAGGGTAAGAGAGCGCATGTCGTTACTCTGCGGTTTGAGCATCGGTGACGCAGGCAGGCTTGCCGGCTGCGTATTTCAGACTTGGATCAACCAGCGCATCGAAGTGCTTGAGGGCTTCGGAGCCAATCAAAAGCGGGTATTGGAATGCGCTGCGGTCGGTCAAGTTCACTTCTATGGTGCGCAGCGCCCCGCCCATGCAGACATCCAGGCTGATGACCGGGCGGGCGGTGTACTTCTTGTCGTCATCGGCGTCGATGTCGCCGGCGCGGCGCTTGATCTTGCTGACCCGGGCCAGGGGACGTTCGATGGGGTGTTCGTGGGCATCGTCGATGGCCAGGTAAAAACGCACCCAGGATTCGCCATTGCGCTTGAAGCGTTTGATGTCGCGGGCGCTCAGGGAGGCGGTTTTGGCGCCGGTGTCCAGTTTGGCGGCAACCTGCAGGTCGATGTCGGCAAGCTCGGCGTATTCGTTCAGGCCATAGACGGTCTTTTCAGCGGCAGAGGCCAGACTGGGGAGAAAAAACCCGGGCAGAAAAAGGCCCGGCAGGTACAGGGATAAGAGGAAGAGAAGAGGGTGGCGGCTCATAAGTCCAGGCGCGATGAAAAGTGAAAGAGCTGCTTTGACGCCGAAATCGGCTTTTGGTTTGACCAAGGGTGCCGATCCTGCGAAGGCCGCTTGCTGCCCCTTGGGGGCTGGAGCGGCCGGCATTCTAGCATGAAGCTTTTGTGGCGCGACCGAGGGGCTTCGCGGATAGGTGCCGTCAGACACTTCGCCAAAACCTGTCGCCATTAGACGATTGTCGACAATCAACCATTTAGCTTTGACGTAATAGCCGTGTTTCGCTAGATTTACTGGCATTAACTCTTAAGGTGTCAACAATGTTGAATGCCGCAGAAACCCTCCCTCCGACGTCGATGGACGCCGAGACGCTGTCCGAGAACGTCTTTCGGCGTATTCAGGCGGCCATCGTCAAAGGCGACATCGCCCCCGGCAGCAAGATCTCCGAGCCCGAGCTGGCGCGGACCTACGGCATCAGCCGCGGGCCGTTGCGCGAGGCCATTCACCGGCTTGAAGGTCAGCGCCTGTTGGTGCGCGTCCCCCACGTTGGTGCGCGGGTGGTTTCCCTGAGCCATGCCGAGCTGGTCGAGCTCTATGAAATCCGCGAATCCCTCGAAGGCATGGCCTGTCGTTTGGCCGCCGAGCGCATGACGGTTGAAGAAGTCGACGAGCTGCGCCGGGTGCTGGAAACCCATGAGCGTGACAGCGCGTTTCAGGCCGGCGTCGGCTATTACCAGCAGGAAGGCGACTTCGACTTTCATTACCGGATCATCCAGGGCGCGCGTAACAGCACGCTGACCCAGATGCTCTGCGATGACCTGTACCAACTGGTGCGCATGTACCGCATCCAGTTCTCGACGACACCCAATCGCCCGCGCCAGGCGTTCGCCGAGCACCACCGTATTCTCGACGCCATCGCCGAACGTGACGGCGAGCTGGCCGAGCTGTTGATGCGCCGACACATTGCCGCGTCCAAACGCAATATTGAGCAGCGCTTTCACGCTGCCACTGCCCGAGGTGAACAATGACCACAAGCACCACTCCCGGCCAACGCTTCCGTGACGCTGTCGCCAGTGAACATCCGCTGCAAGTGGTCGGCACGATCAACGCCAACCATGCGCTGCTGGCGCAACGGGCCGGCTTCAAGGCGATTTACCTGTCCGGCGGCGGTGTGGCGGCGGGTTCGCTGGGGGTGCCGGACCTCGGCATTACCGGCCTGGACGACGTCCTCACCGACGTGCGCCGCATCACCGACGTCTGCGACCTGCCGCTGCTGGTGGACGTCGACACCGGTTTCGGTGCCTCGGCGTTCAACGTGGCGCGCACGGTCAAGTCGATGATCAAGTTCGGCGCGGCGGCGATGCACATCGAAGACCAGGTCGGCGCCAAGCGCTGCGGTCACCGGCCCGGCAAGGAAATCGTCTCGCAGCAGGAGATGGTCGATCGCATCAAGGCGGCGGTGGATGCGCGAACCGACGACAGTTTCGTGATCATGGCGCGCACCGATGCGCTGGCGGTGGAAGGGCTGGAATCGGCACTGGACCGCGCCGCAGCGTGCATCGAAGCGGGTGCGGACATGGTCTTCCCGGAAGCGATCACCGAGCTTGAGATGTACAAGCTGTTTGCCTCGCGGGTAAAGGCGCCGATCCTCGCCAACATCACCGAATTCGGCTCGACGCCGCTGTTTACCACCGACGAGCTGAGGTCCGCTGAAGTGGCGTTGGTGCTGTATCCACTGTCGGCGTTCCGGGCAATGAACAAAGCGGCGGAAAACGTCTACACGGCGATTCGTCGCGACGGCACCCAGAAGAACGTCATCGACACCATGCAAACGCGGATGGAGTTGTACGAGCGCATTGACTACCACGCGTTCGAGCAGAAGCTTGATGCGCTGTTTGCGCAGAAGAAATCGTAGAAAAGCCGCAAACGAATTGCCGATTCCCACACAACTACAAGACTGGAGACAGCAATGGCTGAAGCAAAAGTATTGAGCGGCGCAGGCCTGCGAGGCCAGGTGGCCGGGCAGACAGCGTTGTCCACCGTCGGCCAGGCCGGCGCCGGATTGACCTACCGCGGCTACGACGTGCGTGAACTCGCCGCCGACGCCCGATTCGAAGAAGTCGCGTACCTGCTGCTGTACGGCGATCTGCCGACCCAGGCGCAACTCGACGGCTACCTGAAGAAACTCCAGGGCCTGCGCGACCTGCCCCAGGCGCTGAAAGAAGTGCTGGAGCGCATTCCCGCCGACACCCACCCCATGGACGTGATGCGCACCGGCTGCTCGATGCTCGGCAATCTCGAGCCCGAAGCCAGCTTCACCCAGCAGCTCGATTCCACCGACCGGCTGCTGGCCGCGTTCCCGGCGATCATGTGCTACTGGTACCGCTTCAGCCACGAAGGCAAGCGCATCGACTGCGTCACCGACGAGGTGTCCATCGCCGGGCACTTCCTGAAGCTGCTGCTGGACAAGGCGCCGAGCGAACTGCACCGCAAGGTCATGGACGTGTCGCTGATTCTCTACGCCGAGCACGAATTCAACGCCTCGACCTTTACCGCGCGAGTTTGCGCATCGACCCTGTCCGACCTGTTTTCCTGCATCACAGCGGCCATCGGCACCCTGCGCGGGCCTTTGCACGGCGGCGCCAATGAAGCGGCGATGGAGATGATCCAGAAATTCGCCTCCGCCGAAGAAGCGACGAAGGGCACTTTGGCGATGCTCGAACGCAAGGACAAGATCATGGGCTTCGGCCACGCGATCTATAAGGACAACGACCCGCGTAACGAGGTGATCAAGGGTTGGTCGAAAAAGCTCGCAGAGGAGGTGGGCGACACGGTGCTCTTTCCGGTTTCCGAAGCCATCGACAAGACCATGTGGGAGCAAAAGAAGCTGTTCCCCAACGCTGACTTCTACCACGCCTCGGCGTACCACTTCATGGGCATCCCGACCCAGCTGTTCACCCCGATCTTCGTTTGCTCGCGCCTGACCGGATGGGCCTCTCACGTGTTCGAACAGCGCGCCAACAACCGCATCATCCGACCGAGCGCCGAATACATCGGCGTCGAACAGCGCAAATTCGTGCCTATCGAACAGCGCTGATGGGCAAAGGAGAGTTCCACGGGGCTCTCCACCCGTAACTTTTCCGTGATCGAGTCCTGACGATGAACACTGAATACCGCAAATCGCTGCCCGGCACGGCGCTGGATTACTTCGACGCCCGCGCGGCGGTCGATGGGATCAAGCCCGGTGCCTACGCCACGCTGCCGTACACCTCCCGCGTGCTCGCCGAAAACCTGGTGCGCCGTTGCCATCCGACGACGCTGACGGCCTCGCTCACACAACTGATCGAACGCAAGCGCGACCTCGATTTCCCATGGTTTCCCGCGCGCGTGGTCTGCCACGACATCCTTGGCCAGACCGCACTGGTCGACCTGGCCGGCTTGCGCGACGCCATCGCCGACATGGGCGGCGACCCCGCGCAGGTCAATCCGGTGGTGCCCGTGCAGTTGATCGTCGACCACTCGCTGGCGGTCGAATGCGGGGGCTACGACCCGGATGCCTTCAGCAAGAACCGGGCGATTGAAGACCGTCGCAACGAAGACCGTTTCCACTTCATCAACTGGACCAAGCAGGCCTTCAAGAACGTCGAAGTGATCCCGCCGGGCAACGGCATCATGCATCAGATCAATCTGGAGCGGATGTCACCGGTGATCCAGACGCTGAACGGCGTCGCCTTCCCGGACACGCTGGTCGGCACCGACAGCCACACCCCTCACGTTGATGCGCTGGGCGTCATCGCCATCGGCGTCGGCGGCCTGGAAGCCGAGAACGTCATGCTCGGCCGCGCCTCGTGGATGCGCCTGCCGGACATCATCGGCGTCGAACTGTCGGGCCGTCCGCAGCCAGGCATTACCGCCACCGACGTGGTGCTGGCGCTCACCGAATACCTGCGTCAGCAAAAGGTCGTCGGCGCGTACCTGGAGTTCTACGGCGAGGGCGCCCGCGCGCTGACCCTCGGCGACCGCGCGACCATCTCGAACATGGCCCCCGAATACGGCGCCACCGCCGCCATGTTCAGCATCGATCAACAGACCATCGACTACCTCAGGCTGACCGGCCGCGAAGACCAGCAAGTGCAGCTGGTCGAGACCTTCGCCCGCCATACCGGGCTCTGGGCCGACAGCCTGGTCAGCGCCGAATATGAGCGGGTGCTGCGTTTCGACCTGTCCAGCGTGGTGCGCAACATGGCCGGGCCGTCCAACCCCCATGCACGTGTAGCCACGGCCGATCTGGCCGCCAAAGGCATCGCGGCGCCGTGGCAGGAGACCCCGGGCCAAATGCCGGATGGCGCGGTGATCATCGCTGCCATCACCAGCTGCACCAACACCAGCAACCCGCGCAACGTCATCGCCGCAGGTTTGCTGGCGCGCAACGCTAATCGTTTGGGGCTGACGCGCAAACCCTGGGTGAAGTCGTCCCTGGCGCCGGGCTCGAAAACCGTCGCGCTGTACCTGGATGAAGCAGGGCTGACCGGCGAGCTGGAGCAACTGGGTTTCGGCATCGTCGCGTTCGCCTGCACCACCTGCAACGGCATGTCCGGCGCGCTGGATCCCGTGATCCAGCAGGAAATCATCGACCGCGACCTGTACGCCACGGCGGTGTTGTCGGGCAACCGCAACTTCGACGGGCGCATTCACCCTTACGCCAAGCAGGCGTTTCTCGCCTCGCCGCCGCTGGTGGTGGCCTACGCCATCGCCGGAACAATCCGCTTCGATATCGAGAAAGACGTGCTGGGCCTCGGCCCCAACGGCGAAGAAATCCGCCTGAAAGACCTCTGGCCGAGCGACGCCGAGATCGACCAGGTGGTGAAGGCCTCGGTCAAGCCGGAGCAGTTCCGTCAGGTGTACATCCCGATGTTCGCCATCCACGAAGACACCGGCCCGAAAGTCGCGCCGCTGTACGACTGGCGCCCGATGAGCACCTACATTCGTCGCCCGCCGTACTGGGAAGGCGCGCTCGCCGGCGAACGAACCCTCAGGGGCATGCGTCCGCTGGCGGTGTTGCCGGACAACATCACCACCGATCACCTGTCGCCGTCCAACGCGATCATGCTCGACAGCGCCGCCGGCGAATACCTGGAGAAAATGGGCCTGCCGGAAGAGGACTTCAACTCCTACGCCACCCATCGCGGCGATCACCTGACGGCCCAGCGCGCCACGTTCGCCAACCCCAAGCTGTTCAATGAAATGGTGGTGGAGAACGGCAAGGTCAAGCAGGGTTCCTACGCGCGGATCGAACCGGAAGGCCAGGTCACGCGGATGTGGGAGGCCATCGAAACCTACATGGCGCGCAAGCAGCCCCTGATCATCATTGCCGGCGCCGATTACGGTCAGGGTTCGTCCCGGGACTGGGCCGCCAAGGGCGTGCGTCTGGCGGGCGTTGAAGTCATCGTCGCCGAGGGCTTCGAGCGTATCCATCGCACCAATCTGGTGGGCATGGGCGTGCTGCCGTTGGAGTTCAAACCGGGCACCAATCGCCTGACCCTGGGTATCGACGGTACTGAAACCTTCGACGTGATCGGCGCGCGTACGCCGGGCGCAACGCTGACGCTGATCATCCAGCGCAAGAATGGCGAGCGTGTGGAGGTGCCGGTGACCTGCCGTCTCGACACGGGGGAAGAGGTGTTGATCTACGAGGCCGGCGGCGTGCTGCAACGCTTCGCCCAGGACTTCCTCGAATCCTCCGCCGTCGCCTGAGCCGACGCGCGCTCTTTATGACGCGCGCTCTATATAAAGAAGGAGCAGTTGATGGCTTCCACCGCACAGATCAAGATTCCCGCGACCTATATGCGCGGCGGCACCAGCAAGGGCGTGTTTTTCCTCCGGGACGACCTGCCTGAAGCCGCGCAAACCCCCGGTGCGGCCCGTGATGCCTTGCTGTTGCGGGTGATCGGCAGCCCCGACCCCTACGCCAAGCAGATCGATGGCATGGGCGGCGCGACGTCGAGCACCAGCAAAACGGTGATCCTGTCAAAGAGCGAGAAAGCCGATCACGACGTCGATTACCTGTTTGGTCAAGTGGCCATCGATAAGCCCTTCGTCGACTGGAGCGGCAATTGCGGCAATCTGTCAGCGGCAGTCGGCCCGTTCGCGATCAGCAACGGTCTGGTTGACCCGGCGCGCATTCCCCGGAACGGCGTGGCGGTGGTGCGCATCTGGCAGGCCAACATCGGCAAAACCATCATCGCCCACGTGCCGATGACCGACGGCGCGGTGCAGGAAACCGGCGATTTCGAGCTCGACGGCGTGACCTTTCCGGCGGCGGAAGTGCAGCTGGAATTCATGGACCCTGCCGCAGACGAGGAGGGCGCAGGCGGCTCGATGTTCTCCACCGGCCATCTGGTGGACGAGCTTGAAGTGCCGGGTGTGGGAACCTTCAAGGCGACGATGATCAATGCCGGCATCCCGACGATTTTCGTCAACGCCCGGGACATCGGCTACACCGGCAGCGAATTGCAGGACGCAATCAACAGCGATCCGAAGGCCCTGAGCATGTTCGAAACGATTCGGGCCTATGGCGCCGTGCGCATGGGGCTGATCGGCACGGTCGAGGAGGCAGCGACGCGTCAGCACACGCCCAAAGTAGCGTTCGTGGCCGCGCCTGCGGACTACCTGTCTTCCAGCGGCAAGCGCGTCACCACCGAAGACACCGATCTGTTGGTGCGCGCCATGTCCATGGGCAAGCTGCACCACGCGATGATGGGCACCGCAGCAGTGGCCATCGGCACGGCGGCCGCGATTCCCGGAACGCTGGTCAATCTGGCAGCGGGCGGCGGCGAGCGCAGTGCAGTGCGCTTCGGCCATCCTTCCGGAACCCTGCGTGTCGGCGCTGAAGCGGTATTGGTCGACGGCGAATGGCAAGTCAAAAAAGCCATCATGAGCCGCAGCGCCCGGGTATTGATGGAGGGATGGGTGCGAGTGCCGGGCAACAGCTTCTGACCGGAGCGCATGGCCTGCTCCGGCCAACTTGCAGCTTGCAGCTTCAAACTTGCAGCTGCGCAGCTACTTAAACCGCCGCTCCACGCCTTTCTCCACCAGCACCTTGGCCGAGATTTCCTCCACCGAAAAATGCGTGGAATTGATGTGCGGGATGTTTTCGCGGCGGAACAGGCCCTCGACTTCGCGCACTTCGAACTCGCACTGGGCGTAGCTGGCATAGCGGCTGTTGGGCTTGCGTTCGTGGCGGATCGCGGTGAGGCGGTCGGGATCGATGGTCAGGCCGAACAGCTTGTCCCGGTGCAGCTTCAGCGCGGCAGGCAACTGCAGGCGCTCCATGTCATCTTCGGTCAGCGGGTAATTGGCCGCGCGGATGCCGAACTGCATGGCCATGTACAGGCAGGTCGGGGTTTTGCCGCAGCGCGACACCCCCACCAGGATGATGTCGGCCTTGTCGTAGTAATGGGTTCTGGCGCCGTCGTCGTTGTCCAGCGCAAAGTTCACCGCCTCGATCCGCTCCATGTAGTTGGAGTTGTGCCCGATCGAGTGGGATTTCCCCACCGAGTACGAAGAGTGTGAACTAAGCTCCAGCTCCAGCGGGGCGAGGAAGGTCGAGAAGATGTCGATCATGAAGCCGTCTGAGGTCGCGAGAATCTCGCGGATGTCCTGGTTGACGATGGTGTCGAAAATGATCGGACGGGCTTCGTCCTTCTCGGCGGCCTTGTTGATTTGCTGCACCATGGCCCGCGCCTTCTCGACGCTGTCGATATAGGGCCGCGTGAACTTGTTGAATGTAATGTTTTCAAATTGCGCTAGCAGACTCTGGCCAAGGGTTTCGGCGGTGATGCCGGTGCCATCGGAGATGAAAAAAGCGGATCGTTTCATTTGCGCCCCGGGGCCTTAAGCTGAAGACAATTTGTGGATATGATAGGCCGGCTTGCGGGCCATGACTGGCCGCATTCTACCTGTTTTCAATCGCCGCGATTCCCGCACCAAAAGCGTTCCCAACAATAACCGGTTAGTGGAGAGATCACCTTGGTAGAGTACGTAGTTTCCCTCGATAAGCTCGGCAAACATGATGTTGAGCACGTGGGGGGCAAGAACGCATCCCTCGGCGAGATGATCAGCAACCTGGCGGGCGCAGGCGTGTCCGTTCCCGGTGGCTTTGCCACTACCGCTCAGGCCTACCGTGATTTCCTCGAGCAGAGTGGCCTGAACGATCAGATCCATCAGGCCCTCGATGCGCTGGATGTCGACGACGTCAACGAGCTGGCCAGAACTGGCGCGAAGATCCGTCAGTGGATCATGGAGGCTGAATTCCCCGAGAAGCTCAACGCCGAAATACGTACCGCTTTCGCCGCGCTTTCGGCGGGCAACCCGGACATCGCCGTGGCCGTGCGCTCCTCCGCCACTGCAGAAGATTTGCCGGACGCCTCCTTCGCCGGTCAGCAGGAAACCTTCCTGAACATCCGTGGCGTGGAAAACGTGATCCGCGCGGCGAAAGAAGTCTTCGCGTCGCTGTTCAACGACCGCGCCATTTCCTACCGCGTGCATCAGGGTTTCGACCACAAGCTGGTGGCGTTATCCGCTGGCGTGCAGCGCATGGTGCGTTCTGAAACCGGCACCGCAGGCGTCATGTTCACCCTGGACACCGAATCCGGTTTCCGCGATGTCGTCTTCATCACCGGTGCCTACGGCCTGGGCGAGACCGTCGTTCAGGGCGCGGTCAACCCGGACGAATTCTACGTTCACAAAAACACCCTTGAAGCCGGTCGCCCGGCGATCCTGCGCCGCAACCTGGGCAGCAAGGCGATCAAGATGATCTACGGCGAAGAAGCCAAGGCCGGTAAATCGGTCAAGACCATCGACGTTGACCTCGCCGATCGCGCGCGTTTCTGCCTCAGCGACGAGGAAGTCAGCAACCTGGCACGCCAGGCGATGATCATCGAAAAACACTATCAGTGCCCGATGGACATTGAGTGGGCCAAAGACGGCGACGACGGCAAGCTGTACATCGTGCAGGCGCGTCCCGAGACCGTGAAAAGCCGCAGCTCGTCCAATGTCATGGAACGCTATCTGCTGAAAGAGAAGGGCACCGTTCTGGTGGAAGGCCGCGCCATCGGCCAGCGCATCGGCGCCGGCAAGGTGCGGATCATCAAGGACGTGTCCGAGATGGACAAGGTCCAGCCCGGCGACGTACTGGTCTCCGACATGACCGACCCGGACTGGGAACCGGTGATGAAGCGCGCCAGCGCCATCGTCACCAATCGCGGCGGGCGCACCTGCCACGCGGCGATCATCGCTCGCGAGCTGGGCATTCCGGCGGTAGTGGGTTGCGGCAACGCCACGGAGTTGTTGCAGGAAGGTCAGGGCGTTACCGTGTCTTGCGCCGAGGGCGACACCGGTTACATCTTCGAAGGCGAGCTGGGCTTCGACATCAAGCAGAACTCCGTCGACGCCATGCCTGACCTGCCGTTCAAAATCATGATGAACGTCGGCAACCCCGACCGCGCGTTTGATTTCGCCCAGTTGCCCAACGCCGGCATCGGCTTGGCGCGTCTGGAATTCATCATCAATCGCATGATCGGCGTGCACCCCAAGGCGCTGCTGAACTACGCCAACCTACCTCAGGACATCAAGGAAAGCGTCGACAAACGCATCGCCGGTTACGACGATCCGGTCGGTTTCTACGTCGAGAAGCTGGTGGAAGGCATCAGCACCCTGGCGGCGGCGTTCTCGCCGAAGAAAGTCATCGTGCGCCTCTCGGACTTCAAGTCCAACGAATACGCGAACCTCATCGGCGGCAAGCTTTACGAGCCGGAAGAAGAAAACCCGATGCTGGGCTTCCGTGGCGCGTCCCGTTACATCAGCGAAAACTTCCGCGACTGTTTCGAGCTGGAGTGCCGTGCCCTCAAGCGTGTGCGCAACGAGATGGGCCTGACCAACGTCGAAATCATGGTGCCGTTCGTGCGCACCCTGGGCGAAGCGAGTCAGGTCATCGATCTGCTCGCCGAAAACGGTCTGGCCCGTGGCGAGAACGGTCTGCGCGTGATCATGATGTGCGAGCTGCCGTCCAACGCCCTGATGGCAGATGAATTCCTCGAATTCTTCGACGGCTTCTCCATCGGCTCCAACGACCTGACCCAGCTGACCCTGGGGCTGGACCGTGACTCCGGGATCATCGCCCACCTGTTTGACGAGCGTAATCCTGCGGTCAAGAAGCTGCTGTCCTACGCCATTCAGGCTTGTAACAAGGCCGGCAAGTACATCGGCATTTGCGGCCAGGGCCCGTCAGATCACCCGGATCTCGCGCGCTGGTTGATGGAGCAGGGCATCGAAAGCGTGTCCCTCAATCCTGATTCGGTACTGGAGACCTGGTTCTTCCTGTCCGAAGAGGACGCTCCAACCTGATGCAGATCGAGTAAGATGCCGGCCCGTTTCCATGGGCCGGTTTCCCGAGAGGGCGGTTCTCTAACGAATCCGCCCTTTTTTGTGGGTGATTTTCAGCGCGCTGGTAGCGTCAACCTGCTGTCTCGCCCAACCGCCGTTCCCCCTCCACCAAGAGCATCCAGCAAAAGCACCATGCAAAGCAGCAGTCATCTCTTTCCCGTGGCCTTGATCAGTGCCGAGCGTCGTGGCGACCTGACCGAGGACGTCTACCGTTTGAAGCCCGGCAACAGCCCGGATTTCACCGTCGAAATCGCCGTCACCCGGCTGGGTCTTGTGTCCGCCCCGGATGCCCGAGGCGTGCCGGTGGTCCTGCTGCACGGCAGCTTTTCCAATCGACGCTTCTGGTACTCCCCCAAAGGCATCGGACTGGGCGCTTATCTGGCCCGTGCCGGGTTCGATGTGTGGATTCCGGAAATGCGCGGGCATGGCCTGTCGGCGCGTAACAGCGCGTATAAATCCAACGGCGTCGCTGACTATGCGCGCTTTGACTTGCCGGCCATCGCCGGGTTCGTGCGCGAGCAGACTGGCGAGGCGCCCCACTGGATCGGCCATTCCCTGGGCGGCACGACCCTCGCTGCGGCTTTGGGCGGGCACTACCTGACGACGGACGACGCCGCGTCGGTGGCGTTGTTCGGCAGTCAGGTCACCCGCAGCCACTGGCCGCTCAAAGTGCCGCCGCTGCAATGGGTCGCACGGCTGCTGCTCAAGCGCTTCGAGCACGTTTCGGGCCCGCGTTTCAAGCGTGGCCCGGAAGACGAACCCATGGGCGTCCTTCTGGAGAACATGCGCTGGCGCGGCCTGTTCGGCAGCTTCGGCCACAAGAAGGATGACTGGTGGGCCGGGCTGCAACAGGTCACGGTCCCGCTGCTGTGCGTGGCTGGCGCTGGCGATCATCAGGACCCGGAATGGGCCTGCCGCGAGCTCTTCGATCGCTTCGGCAGCGACGACAAGACGTTTCTCGTCCTGGGCCGCGAACAGGGCTTCAGCGAAGACTTCGGCCACGTGCCGATGTTGGTCAGCAAAGCCGCGCAAACCCAGGTGTGGCCGCGCGTGGCCGACTGGCTGAATCGCCATGTTCCGGTGGCAAAGGCTGAATCAACGCTGAACATGATGGCAACTCCGTCATAGTCGCGGTTTCAGCCATTCCTTGGGCGCTGACTTGGCGCTAAGCTGCACCCATTCTCGACACCGGGGCCGAACGGCAGGTGGCGACTCGTTGGTCAGATTTTTCTGTGCCCCATGAGGTGCTATATAAGGATGCAATGCGCGGGGAGCGTCGGTGGTTCAAACAGACCGTCTATTCTCGTAGCCGTCTATCCTAGTGGCTGTCTACCCTCATCACAGAGCTTTACTGACAGGAGTTACCCATGCACTACATCACCCCGGACTTGTGCGACGCCTACGCTGAGCTGATTCAGGTGGTAGAGCCGATGTTCAGCAATTTTGGTGGCCGTGATTCATTTGGTGGCGAGATCGTCACGCTCAAGTGTTTCGAAGACAATTCGAAGGTGCGTGAGCAGGCTGACCAGCCTGGGCACGGCAAAGTCCTGGTCGTGGACGGTGGTGGCTCTCTGAGCTGCGCACTGCTCGGCGACATGATCGCGGAGAAGGCGGCGAAAAACGGCTGGGAGGGCATGGTGATTTTCGGCTGCGTGCGTGACGTCGACGTCCTCGCGCAGACCGATCTGGGTGTGCAGGCATTGGCCAGTCACCCGCTCAAGACTGAAAAGCGCGGCCTGGGTGATCTGAACACGGTGGTGAGCTTCGGCGGTGTGACCTTCAAGCCGGGCGAATTCATCTATGCCGACAACAACGGCATCATCGTCTCGCCCAGCGCACTGAAAATGCCGGACTGATTATTCTTTACGCGGTTAGCGATTCACTCAGCAAGGACACGAATGTTCGACGAAACAAACGCGCAGTGGGGGCTGGTTCATGCCCTCGTGTTGGACGGGAAGGGCGGGGCGCGTTCAATGCCCCGCACTGCACTGGATGGCCTTCAATTGGAGCCCCACGAAAGTGTGTGGCTCCACTGGGACCGCAGCCATCCGCAGACCCAGACGTGGTTGCGCAAGACCAGCGGTCTCAGCGAGTTTGTCTGTGACCTGATGCTGGAAGAGAACACCCGGCCACGGCTGCTGGCCTTGCCGGACGACGAATTGCTGTTGTTTCTGCGCGGGATCAACCTGAACCCTGGCGCCGAGCCCGAAGACATGGTGTCGGTGCGTATTTTTGCCGCCGCCCAGCGCGTTATCTCGTTGCGCCTGCGTTCGCTGCGGGCAACCGACGAACTGATCGCGTCATTGGATGAGGGCAAGGGCCCGAAAACAGCCTCGGAATTGCTGTTGTATCTGGCTCAGTTCCTCACCGACAAGGTTCAAGCGGTGGTGGGCGAGCTCACAGAACTCGTCGATGACATGGAAGAGCGCATAGATGCCGACGAACGGTATCTGCCCGAGCACGGCAACATGGTGCACATCCGTCGGCGAGCGGCGGGGCTGCGACGGTTCCTGGCGCCGCAGCGGGAGATCTACGCCCAGATGACGCGCAGCAAGATGCCGTGGTTTGTGGAGGATGACGCCGATTACTGGAACGAATTGAACAACAGCCTGACACGCTATCTCGAAGAGCTGGAACTGACCAAAGAGCGCGTAGGGCTTGTGCTTGAGGCCGAAGACAGACGCCGCAACGAGCGCATGAACAGGACCGTCTATCGGTTTGGAGTCATCACCGGCATCTTCCTGCCGATGAGCTTCCTGACTGGTTTGTTGGGTATCAACGTGGGAGGCATCCCGGGATCGGAAAACCCCTACGGATTCATGTACGCCTGCCTGTTGATGCTGGCCGTCGCGGTGGGGCAAATGTGGTTGTTCAAGCGATTGCGGTGGGTGTGAGTGTAAAAAAACGGAAGGTGTCGTGTGACTCCAGCAGAATTGGCTGCGTCTTTCAGTGATATTGCGTGAGGTGCCTATGCACGACCCGTTTGAAGAATCACTGCGCGACATGCTCAACGCTTCGTCCAGCAGCCGGGACGATGATGCCGTTCTGGGCCGAGTGTTGAAGACCGCCAACCGTCAGGTCGGCGCCGGTGATCTGTTCAGTCTTCTGGGTCGTTGCACGCAGGCTTTGATGATTGCCGTGAATAACGGCTCCGCCCACGTTTCACCCGTTTCCCGCCGCAAGGCGAAAGGTACCGGTACTGCGTTTGCCGGGACCGGTGTACAAGACAAGGCTGATTGAATATGGAATTGGATCTCTGGACGCAGAGCCTGGTTACTGCAATGACTGCGTTGTGGACCAAAGTCGCGAACTTCATCCCGAATCTGTTCGGCGCGCTGGTCGTGGTGCTTCTGGGTTTCGTGGTGGCAAAGCTGCTCGATACCCTGCTTTCCAAGTTGTTGGCCAAGCTCGGTCTGGATCGCCTGATGGGCGGCACCGGGTTGACCAAGCTGATCAGCCGCGCGGGTATTCAGGTCCCGATATCGACGCTGATCGGCAAGATCGTTTACTGGTTCGTACTCTTGATTTTTCTGGTGTCGGCGGCAGAATCGCTGGGGCTGGAGCGGGTTTCCGCGACGCTGGACATGCTGGCGCTGTACCTGCCGAAGGTGTTCGGCGCTGCGCTGGTGCTGCTGGTCGGGGTCTTGCTCGCGCAGTTAGTCAACGGTATTGTTCGCGGCGCTGCGGAAGGCGTAGGCCTGGATTACTCGGCTGGCCTGGGGCGAATCGCCCAGTGGCTGGTGATCATCATCAGTATTTCGGTGGCGATCAGTCAGCTGGAGGTCAAGACCGACCTGCTGAACCATGTGATCGTTATCGGATTGATTACCGTTGGTCTGGCCGTTGCGCTGGCCATGGGGCTGGGAAGTCGCGAGATCGCGAGCCAGATCCTGGCAGGAATTTATGTACGTGAGTTGTACCAGGTGGGGCAACAAGTGCGTGTTGGAGAGGTCGAAGGGCAGATCGAAGAAATTGGCACGGTGAAGACCACCCTGCTGACCGAGGAAGGCGAGTTGGTATCGATGTCCAACCGGATCCTCCTCGAGCAGCGAGTGAGCAGCCGTTGAGCCGGCGAATCTGCTAATGTATGCCGCCGCAAAACCCGGGCGATTCCCGGGCGCGGCGGACATCTACCCGACTGTCGGCACGACTTGTTTTGAATAACGTTCAAACGCCCTCTCTGCGCTACGACCCACGCGAGCTCTCCGATGAGGAGCTGGTTGCGCGTTCGCACGCCGAGCTGTTTCATGTGACGCGTGCCTACGAAGAGCTGATGCGTCGTTACCAGCGGACACTTTTTAACGTCTGCGCACGGTATCTGGGGAACGATCGCGATGCTGATGATGTCTGTCAGGAAGTGATGCTTAAGGTGTTGTATGGCTTGAAGAACTTCGAGGGTAAATCGAAGTTCAAAACCTGGCTCTACAGCATCACGTACAACGAATGCATCACGCAGTACAGGAAGGAGCGGCGAAAGCGTCGGTTACTGGACGCTTTGAGTCTTGACCCCCTCGAGGAAGCGTCGGAAGAAAAGACGCCGAAACCAGAAGAAAAGGGCGGGCTTGATCGTTGGCTTGTGCATGTGAACCCGATCGACAGGGAAATTCTGGTGCTACGATTTGTCGCAGAACTGGAATTTCAGGAGATCGCAGACATCATGCACATGGGCCTGAGTGCCACGAAAATGCGTTACAAACGGGCACTTGATAAATTACGTGAGAAATTTGCAGGCGTTACCGAAACTTAACTCGGTGCAAATATCTCTAACGAGCAGGCAAGTTCTGATAGACTTGCCGACGAGTTGTCTCTCGCTAAGGGGGACTGCTTTACAATCACCAGATGGGGATTTAACGGATGAAACTGAAAAACACCTTGGGCTTGGCCATTGGTACTATTGTTGCCGCAACTTCGTTCGGCGCTCTGGCTCAAGGCCAAGGCGCAGTCGAAATCGAAGGCTTCGCCAAGAAAGAACAGTTCGACAGCGCTCGTAACTTCAAAAACGACGGCAACCTGTTCGGCGGTTCTGTTGGCTACTTCCTGACCGACGACGTTGAATTGCGTCTGGGCTATGACGAAGTGCACAACGTCCGTAGCGACAATGGCCAGAACATCAAGGGCGCGAACACCGCTCTGGACGCTCTGTACCACTTCAACAACCCGGGCGACATGCTGCGTCCATACGTTTCGGCTGGTTTCTCCGATCAGAGCATCGATCAGAACGGCAGCAACGGTCGTAACCGCTCCACCTTCGCCAACATCGGCGGCGGTGCCAAGCTTTACTTCACTGACAATTTCTATGCCCGTGCTGGCGTTGAAGCTCAGTACAACATCGACCAAGGCGACACCGAGTGGGCGCCAAGCGTCGGTATCGGTGTGAACTTCGGCGGCGGTTCGAAGAAAGTTGAAGCAGCACCAGCTCCAGTAGCTGAAGTGTGCTCCGACAGCGACAACGACGGCGTCTGCGACAACGTTGACAAGTGCCCGGACACCCCGGCAAACGTGACTGTTGACGCTAACGGCTGCCCAGCTGTTGCTGAAGTCGTACGTGTTGAGCTGGACGTTAAATTCGACTTCAACAAGTCGGTTGTGAAGCCAAACAGCTACGGCGACATCAAGAACCTGGCTGACTTCATGAAGCAGTACCCACAGACCACCACCACTGTTGAAGGTCACACTGACTCCGTCGGTCCTGACGCTTACAACCAGAAGCTGTCCGAGCGTCGTGCAAACGCCGTTAAGCAAGTTCTGGTTAACCAGTACGGTGTTGGCGCTAACCGCGTAAACTCGGTTGGCTACGGCGAATCCCGCCCAGTTGCTGACAACGCAACTGACGCTGGCCGCGCTGTAAACCGTCGCGTAGAAGCACAAGTAGAAGCCCAAGCTAAGTAATTAGCCTCGCTTCACGAAAAACCCGGCTCAGGCCGGGTTTTTCTTTGCCTGCGATTTAACCCCGCAGTCCCCCTGATTCGCTGTCCGGCCGTCTAAGCAAAGAGACCAGGGTCACAATGGATCCCTCTAAGCGGATCCACTTAAACGACTAAGTCCGCACTAGCGTTTGATCAGCAACACCCACAAAACCAGATTGATCAGCAGCGACAACAAGGCCACTGCGCGCCAGACCTTGAGGGGCTCACGCTCCAGCAGTGGTGTCGTACGTGTATTCAGCGGCGAAAGCTCTCCCTGTTGAAAGTGCACGAGCCAGTGCTCTGCGGTCTCGAAGCGCTTCTGCGGATCAGCTTGCAGGGCGCGCTGCAGATGCTGATCCAGCCACTCCGGGACATCCGGTCGGTAACGGCTGACGGGCAGCGGATTACCGAAGCGGCGGCGCTGAAAGGGTTCGATCTCGCCGTAGGGGTAGTGGCCGGTCAGCAGGAAGTACAGCGTGACGCTGGCGGCATACAGATCAAAGTCTGGGCTTGGCTCTGCGCCGTCGAAGGCTTCAGGGGCCATAAAGCTGGGGGTGCCGGGTACATCGCCGCTTTGATCCACTGACAGGCCCGGGCTGTGGGCGAGCCCGAAATCCAGAATGCGTAAACCTCCCGCCAGCTCGCGCAGCAGATTCTCAGGCTTGATGTCTCGATGGATGATGTTGCGCCGGTGCAGCAGACCCACGGCAGCGATCAGTTCCCGGGCCAGACTCAGCCACGGCGACAGCGCCATTGGCCCTTCCTGATCGAAGATTTCAGCCAGGGTCTGGCCGGAGTACTCACGCATCACGTAGTACAGATGCTGGCGCTGGCCGAGGGGGTGCAGGGCTGGAAAGAAGCGACCCGCGACGCGACGCAAGAACCACTCCTCCAGCAGCAAAGCCTCCGCCGCGCCGGCCTCGTCAAAGCGAGAAGGCGGCAGCGTCTTCAATAACCAATGTTGCTGCTGGCTGTCGCGTACGCGATACACAAGGGACTGTCGCGAGTCGGTCAAACGTGTCTCGACTTGCCAACCTTCAAACGTCTGGCCTGCCTTGAGAAGGGGCGGGACAGGCCATTGCTGAAGTTGCAGCAGCGTTTCGCCCAGGCTGTCGGAGCCCAACTGATCGACCTGAATCAGCAACGCGCTCGCGTTATCGGCGCTGCCAGACAGATGAGCGGCGTTGATCAGCGTTCGGACTGTCGTATCCAGATCGGCCTGTTCGTTGAGAATCGAGGCGATTCGTCCATCGCCCAACGTTGCCCACACGCCGTCGCTCACCAGCAGCAAGCGCTCGCCCTGGCGCAGTTCGCCGTCGAGGTAATCCATGACCACGTATTGATCCAGACCCAGCGCGCGTTTCAGCACGTGTTGCATGTCCGGCTGTTCCCAGACGTGGTCCTGGCTGATGCGCTGGAGCTGCCCTGTGTGCCAGCGGTACACGCGACAGTCGCCGACATGGGCGAGGGTGAAGCGACGCCCGCGCAGGACCAGCGCACTCAGCGTGGTCAATAAGCCGTTGGCCAGCAGCCAGCGATTGTGCGCCAGCAGCAGGCGGTCGAGGGCCTGGGCGATGCTCCAGGTTTCCGGGGTTGCGTAGTAATCCATGGCCAGCGCCTGCAGCGTGGCCCGGGACGCCAGTCCGCCGTCGGCACATTGACTGACGCCGTCGGCGAGGGCGAACAGGTAACCCTTGCTGGCCGCCAGCGTCGGAGCAGGAGTCACCACGCGAATGGCGTCCTGATTCTCCGCCCGCGGCCCGGTCGCGCTGAATTCGGCAACGCGCAGCTGCAAGCCGCTCGTGGTGGGCGCGACCGGCGTCAGCGGCTGATTGACGCTCACGGTCTAAACGCGGGCAGCGGTGACAGCGGCCGAACCCCAGGTGGTTCTCCAGCGACGCTTGACGTTCATCAGGCCGAACCAGGCGAGCACACCCAGGAATGCAAACAGCCACAGGCCCAGTTGGTACTCGCCGGTGTTCTGCTTGATGGCGCCGAGCCCGGCGGCGAGCAGGAAGCCACCGATGCCGCCGGCCATGCCGATCAGGCCGGTCATGACGCCGATCTCTTTGCGAAAGCGTTGCGGCACGAGCTGGAACACCGCGCCGTTGCCGGCACCAAGGCCGAGCATGGCCGCGACGAAGAGTGCCAGCGCTGCCCACGAGCTGGGCAGGTTGAAACCGACGGCGGCGATGCAGATCGCCGCGACGGCGTACATGCCGGACAGCGTTCGAATGCCGCCAAAGCGATCGGCGAGTGCGCCGCCCAGTGGGCGCATCATGCTGCCGCCGAAGACGCAGGCGGCGGTGTAGTAACCCGCGGTCACCGGGCTCAGGCCGTATTGATCGTTGAAATAGCCGGGCAGGGCACTGGCCAGGCCGATGAAGCCGCCAAAAGTCACGCTGTAGAAGAACATGAACCACCAGCTGTCGCGGTCGCCCAGGGCTTTGAAATATTCCGCCATGGATTTGGCTTTCGGACGTTCCGGAGCGTTTTTTGCCATCAGCGAGAACGCGATCAGGGTCAGCAGCAGCGGCGCCACGGCAAAGCCGAACACGTTGTTCCAGCCGAAGCTGGCGGCGAGCACCGGTGCGATCAGTGCCGCGAACACGGTACCGGAGTTGCCGGCGCCGGCAATGCCCATCGCTTTGCCCTGATGCTGCGGCGGATACCACTGCGAGGCCAGCGGCAGCGCCACGGCGAACGATGCGCCCGCCATCCCGAGGAACACACCGAGCAGCAGCGCCTGCTCATAGCTGTGAATGCCCAGTTGCCAGGCGCAGAGCAGCGCGGCGATGACGATCACCTGGCCGATGATTCCGGCGGTTTTCGGCGACAACTGATCGGCCAGCATGCCCATGATGAAGCGCAGCACGGCACCCGCGAGAATCGGCGTGGCAACCATCAGGCCGCGTTGCTGGGTGGTCAGGTGCAGATCGGCGGCAATCTGCACGGCCATCGGGCCAAGCAGGTACCAGACCATGAAGCTCAGGTCGAAATACAAAAACGCTGCGAACAATGTCGGTTTGTGGCCGGCTTTCCAGAAACTCGTGTTCATCTAACACCTCATCTGCAGGGATTCGTGTTCGGTGGAGGTGTTGCTCGCACCGCTACGGGTCAGGTCATGCAGGCGAAGCACCAGACCGGCACTCCACCCGCCTCGACGTGTTCAAGGCAAAAACGAAAAAACGCCGCAGCCCTGTGCGCTTGCGCGAAGGGGTGCGACGTCTTTGTCGTGAGTGGGCAACCGCCGTTGGCTACCTGTGAGGTGTGACTAGCAATACATGGGCCAAAGGTGCGCCGGTATGCAGGCTGAATGAAATCAGCGCGCGCGGTTCGGACATGG
This sequence comes from Pseudomonas sp. W2Oct36, assembly GCF_041060465.1. Taxonomy (NCBI): domain Bacteria; kingdom Pseudomonadati; phylum Pseudomonadota; class Gammaproteobacteria; order Pseudomonadales; family Pseudomonadaceae; genus Pseudomonas; species Pseudomonas sp. W2Oct36. The sequence continues at coordinate 19,353 of NZ_JAUERW010000017.1, read as the reverse complement.
GAGGGCTCAGCCCAACAGTTCGCTCATGGCAATGATCTGCTCCGCCACCTGAATCAGTTTCTGCTGCCGGCTCATGGCCTGGCGTCGCATCAGGGTGTAGGCCTCTTCCTCGTTGCACTGCTTCATCTTCATCAACAGGCCTTTCGCCGTCTCGATGCGCTTGCGTTCGGCCAATTGCTGATCGCGGGCGTGCAGTTGCGCGCGCAGGTCCTGATCGCTTTCAAAGCGGGCCATGGCGACGTCCAGAATCGGCTGCAGGCGTTGCGCGTGAATGCCTTCGACGATGTAGGCGCTGACCCCGGACTTGATCGCCTGGCGCATCACGCCGGGGTCGTGCTCGTCGGTGAACATCACGATCGGGCGCGGCAGATCCCGGGTCACCAGCACCACTTGCTCCAGCACATCACGCCCCGGTGATTCGGTGTCGATGAGGATCACGTCCGGTCGCACGGCCTGAACCCGTGCGGGGAGGTCGATGATCAGCCCGGATTCATCGATGACCTCGAAACCGGCTTCAGTCAGCGCCGCTTTCAGGCGACCGACTTTTTTGGGGGTGTCGTTGATCAGCAGGATTCGCAGCATGGTGGCGTCTCCTCAGCGATCGGCATGAACGAGGGCGGCATCGGCCAGCGCGTGCAGCTTGAAGCTGCGGGCATAACGCGCCGGGTCGCTGCCGTCCCACATCTTGCCGTCGATCAGCTGGCTGCTGCGCATGGGCGAGGACGGTACGGCGATGCCCAGTGCCTCGGCGGCCTCGCGGTACAGGCCGAGCTGTTGGACGCTGCGGGCGACGCCGAGGTAATCCGGGTCTTCGCGCAGCAAGCCCCAGCGGCGAAACTGGGTCATGAACCACATGCCGTCAGACAGCCACGGCATGTTGACCCGGCCTTCATCATGGAAGCGGATGGCATGGTGGTCGTGCCACCGGTTGCCGAGCCCGTCGTCGTACTCGCCCAGTAGCCGCGATTCGATAGCGCCGACGGGTGCATTGACGTACTCGGGGGCGCCGAGCAACTGCGCGGTGCTTCGGCGGTTGTCAGCGCTTTCTTCAATGAAGCGACTGGCTTCAAGCACGGCCATCACCAGCGCGCGCGCCGTGTTCGGGTATTGCTCGACGAATTCCAGGCTGCACCCCAGCACCTTTTCCGGGTGATCCGGCCAGATGGCCTGGGACGTCGCCAGGGTGAAGCCCAGGTTCTGCTGAACGGCGCTGGCACCCCACGGCTCGCCGACACAAAAGCCGTCGATGCGACCGGCCTGCAGGTGCTCGACCATCTGCGGCGGCGGCACCACCACGCTGTCGACGTCGCGCAGTGGGTGAATGCCTTGGCTCGCGAGCCAGTAATACAGCCACAGGGCGTGGTTGCCGGTGGGGAAGGTTTGGGCGAACGTGAGTTTTGGGTCGCTTTGGTGCGTGCGTCGATCGAGTGCATCAGGAGTGGTCACGCCTGCGTCCTGCAGCGCCCTCGACAGGTTGATGCTCTGACCGTTCTGGTTCAGCCCCATCAGCACCGCCATGTTCTTTGCCGGCCCGGCCAGTCCGAGTTGCACGGCGTAGACCAGGCCGTAAAGGCTGTGGGCCGCGTGCAGTTCGCCGCTGACCAGTTTGTCGCGCAGGTTGGCCCACGATGACTGCCGGTGCAAATTGATGTGCAGGCCATAGGGCTGGGCGAAGCCCTGGGTCGCGGCGACGATGAGCGAGGCGCTGTCGGTGAGCGCCATGAAGCCGAGGTCGACGCTGGCCAGCTCCGGTGCATCGCTGCCGTTTACCCAGGCCAGCGAGGGGGTGAGCGTGTCATTCATGAGTGCCATTCCGCGTGGAGGCCGACGCGCCTTTCAACGCTGCCGGTCGTCCAAAAAAAACGCCGCCTCGCCCCCTTGAAACCGGGGCGACAGCGACGTCATTGTCCTGTGTCTCGCTCCGCCATTGGATCGAGTCGATGCAGGACTTAAAGCAAGCGATATGCCAGCGGCGAACAGGTCAGTCAGCAAAGTTCGCGACATGCCTCGCGCTTCGCCTGCACCGGCGTTTATAATCCGCCGCTGATCCCAGCCGCAATCGAGCCGCCCCCGCCCATGTATAACCTGGCCCGCCAGTTACTGTTCAAACTCTCCCCCGAAGCTTCCCACGATCTGTCCATCGACCTGATCGGAGCGGGCGGGCGTCTGGGGCTCAACGGCCTGTTCAACAAGGCGCCGATGCAGCTGCCGGTGACCGTCATGGGCCTGCGCTTCCCCAACCCGGTCGGATTGGCGGCGGGGCTGGACAAGAACGGCGCGGCCATCGACGGCTTCTCGCAGCTGGGCTTCGGTTTCGTCGAGGTAGGCACTGTCACGCCGCGCCCGCAACCGGGCAACCCGAAGCCGCGCATTTTCCGTCTGCCCCACGCCGAAGCCATCATCAACCGCATGGGCTTCAACAACCTGGGCGTCGACAATCTGGTCAGCCGGGTGCAGGCCGCGCAGTACAACGGCGTACTGGGCATCAACATCGGCAAGAACGCCGATACGCCGGTGGAGCGCGCCGTGGATGATTACCTCATCTGCCTGGACAAAGTGTACGCCCACGCCAGTTACGTCACCGTCAACGTCAGCTCGCCCAACACGCCGGGCCTGCGCAGCCTGCAGTTCGGCGATTCGCTCAAGCAACTGCTCGAAGCCCTGCGGGTGCGTCAGGAAGCGCTGACGCTGATCCACGGCAAACGCGTGCCGCTCGCCATCAAGATTGCCCCGGACATGAGCGACGAAGAGACCGTGCTGGTTGCCGGCGCGCTGCTGGAGTCGGGCATGGACGCGGTGATCGCGACCAACACCACCCTCAGCCGTCAGGGCGTCGAAGGGTTGCCCCACGGCGACGAGGCAGGCGGCCTGTCGGGCGCGCCGGTGCGCGAGCAGAGCACGCACATCGTCAAGGTGCTGGCCGGTGAGCTGGGCGGGCGCTTGCCGATCATTGCCGCCGGCGGCATTACCGAAGGCAGGCACGCGGCCGATAAGATCGCGGCAGGGGCGAGTCTGGTGCAGATTTATTCAGGCTTTATCTACAAGGGACCGGCGTTGATTCGCCAGTCGGTGGACGCGATCGCGTCGATGTCCCGCTGATCATCCAGACGAAAAGAGGGGTTCCGACTGGAACCCCTCTTGGGCCTTGGCCCGCCGCCCGGGTGGGGCGTGCGTGGTAATGGTGAAGCGATCAAGAATGTCGAAAAAGCTCTAGGTCAGGCTGTAACGTGAGGGTTGCGTCAGCCGACCGCGTGAAGTTCGTTGAGTCTGTGAATGCCCGCAGTGCCGGTCATACCGTCCCAGTTGTCGCCGCGTCCTTCTCGCCAGCCATTGATCCAGGCTTGACGCACTGACGGTAGAGTAAATGGGCAAAGCTCACGGGATTTACCGGATACGCCATATTGATATCCGCGCGAAAATGCTCTTTCCATCGGATCACGCTTAAGTCTTCTCATAGGGTATTGCCCTCGTTTGTTGACTGTAATGTCCCTGGAGACCTCAGGTTGAGGTCCGGCAGAAAATCTTCTGCCGTTAGCGGCCCGCTGCCGGCGTCGCGGGCTTGATGCCACCGCCGTTGCGGCGATGACCTTGAGTGATTTCTAACCAATGAAAGATGCGCTGTGAATGATCGTTTTGTCATAAGAACGTAACCATTCAGGCATTACGACCATAAGCAATCACTCGTTTGACCAGTGGTTTTTGCGGGGGCCCCTTTTAAACGGGGCTTTCACGGCGCAGTGCAAGTGTTTCGCAATTGAGAGTACTGGCGGTTTACGGTCAGAGGAAAAACGACGAAGGGTCAGCGATGTGACTTTTTATTGCAGCCGCCGTCGTGCTGAATAGTGTTTTTTTAGGATCAAAACGTCGGCGCTCAAGTGCTGGCGGACCGTCGCACTCGAAATGTATCGGTGCGAGGGACAGGCACAAACTGTGTGCCGCGCAGGCGTCCTCCTTGAAAGGCGTCTGTTGGAATCGGGCCGGACAATGCGTTGTCCGGCCGCTATAGCCTTAGGCTCTGGAATACTCATGTCGGACCGTTACGAACTTTTCCTCACCTGCCCAAAAGGCCTCGAAGGCTTGCTGGCCGAGGAAGCCACCGCCCTCGGTCTCGAGGAAACCCGCGAACACACTTCCGCCATCCGCGGCACCGCCGACATGGAAACTGCCTACCGGCTGTGCCTGTGGTCGCGGCTTGCCAACCGGGTGCTGCTGGTGCTCAAGCGTTTCCCGATGAAGGACGCCGAGGACCTCTACCACGGCGTGCACGACATCGAGTGGGCTGACCATCTGGAAGCGGAAGGCACGCTGGCCGTGGAGTTCAGCGGTCACGGTTCGGGCATCGACAACACCCATTTTGGTGCTTTGAAGGTCAAGGACGGCATCGTAGACCGCCTGCGCACGGCAGACGGCGTACGCCCGTCGGTCGACAAGCTCAACCCGGATCTGCGCGTGCACCTGCGTCTGGACCGGGGCGAAGCGATTCTGTCCCTGGATCTGTCCGGCCACAGCCTGCACCAGCGCGGCTATCGTCTGCAGCAGGGCGCCGCGCCGCTCAAGGAAAACCTCGCCGCCGCGATCCTGATCCGTTCGGGCTGGCCGCGCATTGCCGCTGAAGGCGGCGCACTGGCTGACCCGATGTGCGGCGTGGGTACGTTCCTGGTCGAAGCGGCGATGATTGCCGCCGACATCGCGCCCAACCTCAAGCGCGAGCGCTGGGGTTTCTCGGCGTGGCTGGGTCACGTGCCGGCGATCTGGCGCAAGCTGCATGACGAAGCGCAGGCACGTGCGCAAGCGGGCCTGGCCAAGCCGCCGCTGTGGATCCGTGGCTACGAAGCCGATCCGCGCCTGATTCAGCCAGGCCGCAACAACGTCGAGCGCGCCGGCCTGAGCGAGTGGATCAAGATCTACCAGGGCGAAGTGGCGACGTTTGAGCCGCGTCCCGACCAGAACCAGACCGGTCTGGTGATCTGCAACCCGCCGTACGGCGAGCGTCTTGGCGACGAGGCGAGCCTGTTGTACCTCTATCAGAACCTCGGCGAGCGTCTGCGTCAGGCCTGCCTGAACTGGGAAGCGGCGGTGTTCACCGGCGCGCCCGATCTGGGCAAGCGCATGGGCATTCGCAGCCACAAGCAATACGCGTTCTGGAACGGCGCACTGCCGTGCAAGCTGTTGTTGATCAAAGTGCTGCCGGATCAGTTCGTCACCGGCGAGCGTCGCACCCCGGAGCAGCGTCAGGCCGAGCGTGAGCAAGCCGCTTACGATCAGGCGCCGGACGAACCCCAAGAGCGCCAGTACAACAAGAATGGCAACCCGATCAAGCCGACGCCGGCCCCTGCGCCGGTCATCGAGCAACCGCGCCTGAGCGAGGGCGGGCAGATGTTCGCCAATCGCTTGCAGAAGAACGTCAAGGCGCTGAGCAAGTGGGTCAAGCGCGAAGGCGTCGATTGCTACCGCGTCTACGATGCAGACATGCCCGAGTACGCCATGGCCATCGACCTGTACCACGACTGGGTCCACGTTCAGGAATACGTCGCGCCGAAGTCCATCGACCCGGAAAAGGCTTCGATCCGCATGTTCGACGCCCTGGCGGCCATTCCCCAGGCGCTCGGCATCGACAAGAGCCGCGTGGTAGTCAAGCGCCGCGAACGGCAGAGTGGCACCAAGCAGTACGAACGCCAGAGCGCCCAGGGCAAATTCAATGAGGTCAACGAAGGCGGCGTGAAGCTCCTGGTCAACCTCACCGATTACCTGGACACCGGCCTGTTCCTCGATCACCGGCCGATGCGCATGCGCATTCAGCGCGAAGCGGCGGGCAAGCGTTTCCTCAACCTGTACTGCTACACCGCGACCGCCAGCGTGCACGCGGCCAAGGGCGGGGCGCGCAGCACCACCAGCGTCGACCTGTCGAAAACCTATCTGGACTGGGCGCGTCGCAACCTGTCGCTGAACGGTTTCTCGGACAAGAACCGTCTGGAGCAGGGCGACGTGATGGGGTGGCTGGAGGCCAGTCGCGATGAGTACGACCTGATCTTCATCGACCCGCCGACCTTCTCCAACTCCAAGCGCATGGAAGGCGTGTTCGACGTGCAGCGCGATCAGGTGCAACTGATCGACCTGGCGATGGCGCGCCTGGCGCCGGGCGGCGTGCTGTATTTCTCCAACAACTTCCGCAAATTCCAGCTCGAAGAGACGCTGGTGGAGCGTTATGCGGTGGAAGAAATCACCCAGCACACGGTCGACCCGGACTTTGCACGCAACGGCAAAATCCACCGCGCCTGGAAAATCACCGCGCGTTGAGGCAAATCGCCAGGCTGACGTGTCGGAATACCCGGCGGGTCAGCCTGCGTTATACGAGTCCTTTCGCCTTGCGTGTCCCGCGCAAGGCACCCCCTTCATGATCAGCGCTGCACCGCGACGCATTTGATTTCCACCAGCAGGCCAGGCTTTGCGAGGTCGCTGACGCCCAGGCATGTCCATGCACAGGTGCCCCGAGGGAAGACGCTGTCCTTGACCGCCCTGAATACGGGCATATGGCGGTGCAGATCGATGTGGTAGGTGGTCAGATCGACGACGTCCTCGAAGGTGCATCCCCCAGCGGCCAATACACGCCGCAGGTTTTCCCACGCTGCCAGGAATTGCTGCTCCGGGTCTTCGATCACGGCCAGCTCATGGGTTCGACCGACCTGGCCGGCACAGTAGAGGGTTTTGCCGACCTTGACGGCAGGGGCATAGCCTGCGCGTTCGGCGAGCAGGCGCATTTCATCCGGGACGATGAGTTGACGGTCGGTCATGGGAGGCTGCCTGGAAGTCGGTCGGAGCCGCACGCTATCTCAGGTGCCGGACGTCCGTCCAGTGAGTGGCCTTTGGGTTTTCGAGCGGCGATGGGGTGTACAGAATGTCTTAGGGGTGAAAACGTTCCGCGCCTTCTTGCTCGGTCGTTCCGGATAAATCACACTCTGAACGAGAGGTAATGAGCATCAGTACAGGATGAGTCCATTTTTTGAGGCAAGGGAATGCGTAAATCCAGAGTCATCATCATAGCCACCCTGTCAGGGCTGATAGGGGCAGTTCTTCCTATGATCACGATGGCTTACATTTCCTGGGAAAGGGCGCTGGCCAAAGAAAGGACTCATTTGGCGACTTACTCCGAGCGAGCGCTTAAAAACATTAGCTTGTCATTGCAACAAGGGCTCAATGTTATAGCGCAGATGGAGAACTGGGCTGGGGTGCCGTGTTCTCCAGAGCATATTTCGTTAATGCGAAAAGCGACCGTGAACACCCGTGCGGTCGAAGAAATTGATTATCTCGAGCGAGGGTCGCTTGCCTGCACATCATGGGGGGGCACGTCGATACTGTCTGAATCGACGACGTCGACTTATACCGATGCGAGAGGCTATAAAATCAATGTTCGCCTGATCCCGAGTGACCAGGGGATCCAGCCGATCACGATCATGCATCGTGGCGCCTACCGCGTCCTTATAAATGCAGGAAGGCTCAGCGACATCATTCTGGATGATCGAATGCAACTCGGTGTTTTCTACCAAGGCCAATTGGTGAATATTTCCCAGGGAGCGGATGAGAAGACGATTTCCCAACTCTTATCAAACCGAGATCGCAAGAGTAAAGACTATCTCTATGCTGTTTCCACTCAAGCCGACTGGTCCTCCCTCGTGGCTGAGCCGATAAAAAGCGTCGACACCAGCTTTTATAGCGAGTTGGCCTGGATGCTGCCCATAGGCCTGGGGATCGGCTTGATTGTCGTATTGTCAGTCATCCGGATCATGCGAGTCAGACTCTCGCCGATGGCCGAGATGCAGATCGCAATCGCCCAGCGGGAGTTCACTGTTCACTATCAACCGATCATTGATCTTGAAACTGAGGAATGTACTGGGGCCGAGGCGTTGGTTCGGTGGCTGAGACCAGACGGCACGGTTGTGGCCCCTGATCAGTTCATTCCGCTGGCTGAAGAAACAGGGCTGATTTTGCCCATCACTGACCAGGTCATCCAGGGCGTCGTCAGAGACATGGCGCACCTTCTACGAGATAACCGCCGTCTTCATGTGGCCATCAACATCTGTGCAGATGATCTAAAATCCGGGCGTTTTCTTGACACGCTTCATCAAGCGTTGAAAGGCTCGATGATTAACAACAGTCAAATATGGATAGAGGCCACTGAGCGAGGCTTCATCGATGTTGAATCGGCCGTTACGACACTAAAAAAAGCGCGGGCGCTGGGCTTCAAGATTGCAATCGATGACTTTGGTACGGGCTACTCCAGTTTGCAATATCTTGAGCGCCTTCCTGTCAATGTGCTCAAGATTGATAAATCCTTCGTGGACGCCATCGATAAATCTTCAGCGTCCAGTTCGGTGGTGACGCATATTATTGCCATGGCTAAAACGCTGGGTCTGGAAATTGTTGCCGAGGGCATCGAGAGCCCCCATCAGGCAGATTACCTGCGACTGTATAAGGTGGATTACGCCCAGGGCTGGTTATATTCGAAAGCATTGCCCTCTCAGGATTTTCTAAACTTTGTTAATACCCAGAAAAACCGCTAGGGAGTCTCCGCGATGTCAGACGGGTCGAGGAGCTGGGCAGCGTGAAGAATACACTGCGCGTGCCTGACCACTTGCCGCCGCCGCAACGTCAGTTGATCGAAGCATTCGTCACTGCCTCGCTGTCTGAAAAAAACGAGTTCCTATGACAAACCTCGTGATATGTGCTGCTCAATACTGCTCGGTCGCCGGTGACATCAACATCAACATCGACCGGCATCTTCACACCATGCGCCGCGCGGTCGAACATGGCGTTCAGTTTCTGCTGTTCCCCGAGTTGTCCTTGACCGGCTACGAGCCGTTCCTCGCGCGCGAACTCGCTCAGACACCTGACGCCGAGTGTTTGCAACCGCTGCGTGAGCTCGCGTCGCAGTCAGGGATGACCACCGTGGTGGGGCTGCCACTGCGTCAACCCGGCAGCGAAATCATCCTGATTGGCGCACTGGTGATGGCCGCCGATGGATCGCAGTCGGTCTACACCAAGCAGCATCTTCATCCGGGAGAAGAGGCGGTTTTCAGTGGCGGGGAGGGCGGTGCGCTGGTGGATATCGGCGCCGAGCGCATTGCGCTGTCGGTCTGTGCGGATTTTACCCACGCCGGCCACGCCCAGGCAGCGGCGCAAGTTGGCGCCAGTCTGTACGCCAGCAGCGTCTTGATCAGCGAAGAAGGCTATGCGCGAGACGCTGAATTGCTGCAGAGCTATGCCTGTGCGCATTCGATGGGCGTGTTGATGGCCAACCATGGCGGGCCGTCGGGAGGCTGGGCCTGCGCGGGACGCAGCGCATTTTGGTCACCCGGAGGTGAGCGGGTGGTAAGCGCGACGGGTACGGGCGACTGCCTGGTGATTGCCCGTCGGCATGAAGGCGTGTGGGAGGGCGAGGTTGTCGAGCGACCGACTCTGTCTTGAATCAGTTCTGCTGACGAGCCAGCGTCGGGCAATTACAAGTAGCAGGGCACCTCGGCGGTGCCCGCTGCGCTGAGTTTCTGCTCAACAGGGATCAATGCACCGCCCACGAACGGGGCGCCGGGGTGTGGCTGAATTTGGAGATGCCTTTGACCCAGAACCGTCGATGGGCCGTCTGGTCCGGCGGCAGCAACGGCTGGCTCGACCATTGATGATGACGTTTGGCTTCGTCGCGATACGCTTTCCACTCCATGGCCTCGGCGGTGTCCTGCGCGGCGCGTTCGTCATCGAACCAGCCCAAAACAGATACTTCACCTTGATCGCGGCCATGCTCTACCAGCAGAAAAATGTTTGTGTACATGCTTTTGCCTTTCACTGATCGGGTCCAACCCGCTATTGGGGCTCTACAAATAGCGTATCGACAGCGACGGCGGAAAATTTAGGCCCGTGTTTCTCCCCGGGTTTTGCAATGAAAAGTCAGACGCTTTCCCGGCTAAAGCAGTCCTGCGCAATGCCGCAATTCCATCGTAGGACCGGCTTCAGCCGGGAAGAGGCCGGGTGGTCCACCCTTGATGACATTTGGGCAGTGGCGTGAGGAGGTCGGCCTTTTCCGGGAACGAGAAACGAAAAAAGGGCCGAATCTTATTCGGCCCTTCATCGTATTCAGTGCTGCCTCGGCGCTAAGCTCGCTCAGAGGCACACGGTCAGCACAGCGATTTACTTGCTGCCGCTGGAACCGCTCGCGCCACCACCGGTACCGCCGCCGCTGCCGCCCATGCCGCTGCCATTGGTCATGCCGCCGCCGTCAGCGTCACCACGGTTGGTGCCGTTGGTGCTGCCCATGCCTTTGGTGCCAGGGGTCGACGTGCCCGGGGAGCTGCCGTCGTTGTTTTGACCGCTGGTAGAAGTGCTTGGCTTCGGACCGTTCTTGTCGATCGGATCGGTTGGGCCGGTGGAACCAGCGAACGCGGAGCCAGTAGCAACAGCCATCAGGCCAGCGAGTGTCAGGGCAGTCAATTTAGTCTTGATCATGATGTGAATCCCTTTGTTGTCATGGATACCTATTGGTCAACCCGCCAACGCAAGAGGTGCATTCGATCCGACGGACGGTCATCCGCCTCTCAGTGGATTCACGAGCACGTTTGGGCTGCTTTGCCCGTCCGCTTTTTTCGCGCGCAATTCGTACCCCACCGCCAACGTCTGCAGATCAAAGCGATCCGAGATGCTCGAGCAGTAACTGGTCCGCGCCAGGAAGGCACCCGGGCCATTCAAGTACGACTCGATGTTTTGTGCGCCTTCGCATAGCGCCACGGTTCGTCCTTTGAGCAGGCCGCTGGCTTGCGCCGAACGCAATGCGCCGTTGGGCGTCCAGTCCGCAACAATCAGCGCGCCTAGGGGAGCTGATTGTTCGTAACTGTGCACGAACGCCTCCGCCGAACGATCGCGCAGGTATGGCGCCATGAAGTAATGGATATCGTCACGGAAGGGCAGCGCTTCCTTGTGGGTGGGCAGCGCAACGACACCGCTGGCGTAAATCGCGTACACCGCCAGCAGGGTCACCGGGCCGCTGAGGGGCAGGGCATAGGCGACAACGGCGGCATTGTGCCGCGCCAGCCACGCCTGCACATGGATCACGCCGATGATGCTCAACAGCACCGCGCCCGGCAGAAAAAACGTGAAGCGGTCGGTGACGTTGTATGACACTGCGAAGAGGAAGTTCAGCACCGCCGCGCACCACAGCAGCCGCAGCCGCCGGCTTTTCGGGAACAGCACCAGCGCCACCAGTTGCGGGCCGAACAGGGACAGCATCAGCAGCACCACCGAATTCTTCTCGTGCCACATGTCGTCGAAGCGAAACAGCGAACCCTGCCAGCTCTGTTCCGTGGTTTTGTCGGGGATCCCAATCAGGTAACGGTGGCCGATGTCGATCAGGCTCAAGCCGTTTTGCAGCTCCTGCAAAATACCGGGGATCGCCACCGCAAAGCCCAGCACAAACCCCGGGATCGTCAACAGCACCCGCGCCCTGTGCTGCCAGACCAGCTGCACGTAGAGCGGGAACAGCACGATGAACGTCAGTTGGTGAATGGCGGCGGCGAGGCCGGTGAGGATGCCGATGACGAACAGCGCGGTGAGCAGGCCCAAGCGCGATTTATCGCGAAAATGCACCATGTAGGCCAGGGTTACCAGCAGCGTGTGCAGCAGATAAACCTCGGCTTTGGTCGAGACCCAGAACACGCAATGGCACAACACCGCCGCGGCAATCGCCAGCAAGGCCTGCTGCGACGTCGCGCCGACGCCTCTGGCCAGACGAAAGATCGCCCAGCCCAGCGGGATCAACAGCATCGAGTTCATGAAACTCAGCACCAGCGGGCCGAAGTGAGCGAACAGCGCCGTGGTCACGAACAGGTACAACGGGTGATCCAGCGGGCCGAGGGTGTCGCTGAAATAGCGACCCTCCGAGGCGTCGGCGATGAAGATGCCGTTGTCCATCCATTGAATCGGGCCGCTGGAGGCCAGAAAGCTCCAGACCACGGCGGCCACCGCCAGCAACAGGGGAATGCCGAATAACGCTCGATAACGTACTGCTGCCACCATGACTTGCACTCCTGTCCCTTTAATCCCGTCGAAAAGCGTTATTGAACCGGTTGAGCCTGAGGCGTTGCAGCCTCGCTTTTGAGCCTGATCAGCATCACCGCGCCGATGGCCACGGCGAACCACAGCGTGGCCAGACGAATCAGCACGGTGGCGGCCACGGCGTCGGCGCTGTCCATGCCTTTCCAGACCAGCAGGCCAACCATCACCGCCTCCGCGCCGCCCAGTCCACCAGGCATGAAACTCACTGCGCCGGCCAGCATTGCCAGGGCGTAGACAAACACCGCGAACGTCACCGGGATATCCGCGCCCATCCATTTCAGAATCCAGTCGAACGCCAGGGCTTCGGCGCTCCAGGCGACCACGCTCAATGCGGTCAGCCCGAGCATCAGGCGCAGGCGATGGCATTGCTGCGCATGCACCAGCACTTGCAGCAGATGACGCAGCAGCCCGAGCACCTTGCCGCCACCCACAGGCACCATGTCGGTGATCCGCTCAAGCAGGCGACGTTGCGACAGCACCACCAGCCCGACCGCCACCAGCGCCACGCCGACCACGATCATCGGCCACGCCTGGGGGTACAGCGACAGGCCGAACAGGGTCAGCAAGACCACCGCGAACAGGTCCGACAGCCGCTCGCTGAAAAACGCCGCGAAACTCTGCGGGTAGGGCACGCCCCAGCGTTTCAGCAGCACGCCGCGCAACGCTTCTCCGGCCTTGCCCGGCGTGGTGGTCAGGGCAAAGCCGGCCAGATAAATGTTCAGGCTCGGCCGCCACGGCATGGGATGGCCGAGCACTTTCAGGTAGGTCTGCCAACGCACAAAGCGCAGGCCGTAGTTGACCGATGACATGAGCAGCGCGATGACAATGCCCACCAGCCCGACCTCGCTCACCGCAGCGCCCACTGCCTGCCAGCCGCCCCACAGCGAAAAACCGAGATAGCCCAACGCCGAGCCGACCACCGACAGCACCACCGCGCGGTAGCGCCAGCCGGACAGGTGCGAAGTCTCGGGCACCGCTTCGCTCACAGGTTCAGCCTCTTGAACACCGGCTGCGGGATCGAACGAATGACCAGCATGATCAGCGCCCAGAAACCCGGTGCGTAGAGCGTCGGCACCTTGTTGGCGATGCCTTTGACGATGCGCTGGGCGACCTGCGCCGGTTGTGCCAGCAGGGCCGCCGGCAACGACAGCCCCTGGGTCATCGGCGTGTCGACAAAGCCCGGTTTGATGGTGGTGACGTGCACGCCGACTTTGAACAGCCGCGCCTGCAAGCCTTCGCAGTAGGTCGACACCGCCGCCTTGGCGCTGCCGTAGAGGTAATTGGAAGGGCGACCCCGGTCAGCCGCTACCGAAGAAATGATCGCCAGACTGCCGCAGCGCTGGGTTTCGAACTGCATCGCCAGCACCGTGAGCAGGGCGATCACCGAGGTGCAGTTGTTGGCGAATTCCTTTAGCGCCAGGTGCACGTCGCGCTCACAGGCCTTCTGATCGGGCAGCGTGCCGTGGGCGATCAGGGCGATGTCGATCTGTCCCAGCGCAGTCAGACAGCGGCCCATCATCAGCGGATGCGCCTCGATGTCGTTGGCGTCCATCTCGTGCAGCGTGACGTGGGTCGCTCCGCGCGCCTTGAGGTCGGCGGCGGTCTGCTGCAGCTTCTCGACGTTGCGCGCCACCAGGAAAAAATCGCTGCCTTCCGTGGCCCACAACCGTGCGCACGCGCTGGCGATGGCGGAGGTGGCGCCGATGATCAGGACTTTCTTCACTGCAGTTTTCATAGGATCACACGGCTCCAGAAACGGGACATCAAAGAGGGATCGCGCAGCGCTTCCAACTGCTCCCAGGCGGGGTAGGCCCGCCGGAAATCGGCACCGCTCATGTGGGCGTCCTTGGCCGGGTACAAGCGCCCGCCAGCGGCGCGAACAATGTCGTCCAGACGCGGGAACAACACGTTCTCCAGCGCCTCGCTCTGGGCAAAATCCAGCGCCAGGGAGGTGCCTTCCAGGGGGAACGACAGCAGCCCCGGCGAGGCTATATCGCCACAGCGCTTGAGCACGGCAAGGAACGACCCCTGGCCGGCGTCGGCAATGGTGCGCAGCAGTTCGCCCATGGCCGCTTCGGCATTCGCCGCAGGCACGACGCACTGGTATTGCTGAAACCCCCGGCGGCCATAAATCCGGTTCCAGTGCAGGATCCGGTCGAGGGGGTAGAAGAACGGTTCGTAGGCGCTGCGACCCTGCTTGCGCTGGCTGGGGTGCAGACGCCAGTACAGGGTGTTGAAGGCGCTTAGGGACACTTTGTTGATCAGCGACACCGGCGGCGTCAGCGGCACGCTGAGCTTTTTGCGCTGACCGACGTCGAGGGAGCCGTACTGCGCGTGATCGCCGACGATGAACACCCCGCGTCCGGTCTCGGCGCCCTTGGCCAGGCAGTCGACCCAGGCAACGCTGTACTCATGACGCGCGTCCAGCTCGGCCGACAGCGCAAAAAACTCGGCCAGATTGGCGAAGCGCACCGTGGTGGTGTCGATCTGGCTGGCGCGGATCGGCATCAACTGGATCTGCGCCCAGTGAATGACCCCGGTCAGGCCGAGCCCGCCGATGCTCGCGGCGAACAGGGCTGGATGATCTTCAGGCGAGCAGATCACCTCCGGCTCGCCGTGGCGCAACAGGCCGAAGCTCAGCAGGTGGCGGCCAAAGGTGCCGCGCACATGATGGTTTTTGCCGTGAACGTCATTGGCGATGGCGCCGCCGAGGGTGGCGAACTGAGTCCCGGGCGTCACTGGCAAAAACCAGCCTTGGGGGATGGCCACGGCCAGCACTTCGGCCAGGGTGATGCCAGCCTCGGCCTTGATCACGCCGGTGCTCCAATCGGCTTCGATCAGCCGGTCCAGCGAGCGCATGTGCAGCACCTCATCGCTGGCCGCCAGGCAACTGTCGCCGTAACTGCGGCCGTTGCCGTAGGGCAGGCTGCTGCGGTGGGCGCCGATCACGCGGTCCATCTGCGCAGGCAATTCGTCGAGCCACACACAGCCATGACCGCGTTGCGGACGACGGGGGAAACGTCCCCAGGAATACAACGGCGTGCTCATGCGGCGATCCAGAACATCATCAGAAACGCCGCGCCGATCAGCTGACTGGTGCGGTCGCGGATGGCGAACACCACCGGGTCTTCGTTCATCTGCCCGCGATGGGTCAGCATCCACACCCGCGTCACCCAGAACAGCAGCAGCGGGCAGGCCAGCCAGATGATGTGCGGGGTGACGTACAGCTCAGTGGTTTTCGCGTCCTGGATGTACAGCGCCAGGACCATCACCGCGAGGTAACCCGACGACGCTCCCAGTGAGGCGATCATGTCCAGGTCGCCGGGGTGGTAACCGCGACCCCTCGCCAACGTGTTGATCTCCCGGGCGCGGGCATCGCGCAGCTCGGCGTAACGCTTGACCATGGCCAGGCTGAGGAAAATGAACATCGAGAACGCGAGGATCCAGAACGTCAGAGTGAGGCTGAACGCCGCGACGCCGGCGATAATTCGCGCGGTGTAGAGCATCGCCAGGGCGATCACGTCCCAGGCCATCAGGCGTTTGAGTCTCAGCGAGTAGGTCAGGGTCAGGCAGTAGTAGGCGGCCATCACCGCTGAAAACTGCCACGGCAACAGCAGCATCGCGGCGCCGAAGGCCATCGCCAGCAGCGCCGGCACCATCACCAGCCCGGTCTTGATCGACAGGCGGCCACTGGCGAACGGTCGGTTGCATTTGCTTTTGTGATGGCGGTCGTCGCACAGGTCCAGCAGGTCATTGAGGATGTAGACGCTGGAAGCGCACAGGCCGAAACAAAGGAACGCGATGACGCCGTCGCGCATCAACTCGAACTGCGCCAGGCGATGGGACGCCAATAGCGGCACGAAGATCAGCGCGTTTTTCAACCACTGGTGCAAGCGCAGGGCCTTGCGCCAGTCCCGCAGGCCCGGCGAGTTGCTGCGGATAGTCGGCTCGACGCTGACTTGTGCTTTTACTTGGGCTTCCACGCCTCTGTCGGGATTGACAACATAGGCCTGACGGGACACATCCCATATGGGCAAGTCATCTTTCGAGTTGCCGATGTAATCGAATCCGCCCTCGCCGAAGTGCGCAACTAACAGGTCACGTTTGTTGTGGCCGGACAAGTTGCGGTGGGTATTGGACGCCAGCACCAGATCGAATAACTGCAAGTGTTCGGCGATTCGCTCGGCGAGGCTTACATGACTCGCCGTGGCCAGTACCACCATGCGGCCGGTGTCTCGTTCGCGCTGGATCATTTCGATGATCTGCGGATCGTAAGGCAGCACGGAGACGTCTATTTCGGTGCTCAGCGCCAGGCCTTCTTTCAGCGCGGCTTTGCCTTTGAACAGCCAGCCCAGCATTTTCAGGGTTTTCAGCGGCTGGCCGCGAATGAACGCCATGGCCGTCTCCATGAGCAAATCCGAGCGCAATAACGTGCCGTCGAGATCAACTACCAAGGGAGGGTAAGTTTCAAGAACTCGTCCCTGAATTCTGGCCATAGTGAGTGCTCCTGTGGGGTCGGCTGACTATAAACAAAATCGGATGTTCACAACTTCATTTAAATTAAAGGGGCCCGCGCGTGACGTCGGCGAGGTGGCGTCAGAATTAAGTAGCGAGTTTTTGATAAAAGTGAGCGCGGCAGTTTTTCATTTATTACACAAGCGCTGCCGGAGAATTGGCGACCAACTAATGACTTCTCGGCAATGACGGTTTAGTGCCGTGTTTAATACGGCGATTCACGGCTATGTGTGTGTAGCGTGCTTCCTGCAGACCGGCGGGAGCTGCGTTGGCGACGGCGCTGTCGTTTCGACTGGCATCGCAGTCATAATGACTCGCCACTGCCCCCTTCCCATGCCGTTGCCGGGAGTTCTCATGACCCATCCTTTGCTGCTGGCGCTCACTCCGCTGGTCGCCGACCTGTCCCGGGACCTGCCGGACGATGAGCGCTACCGACGCCTGCTGCGGTCACTGCGCCAGCTGTTCCCGTGTGACGCCGTGGCGTTGCTCAAGCTGGAGGATGAGGCGCTGGTGCCTTTGTCGGTCGAGGGACTGAGTCCGGACACCCTGGGGCGACGGTTCCGACTGGGGGAGCACCCGCGGCTGGACATCATTCTGCAAAACCGCGAACCGACCCGCTTCTCCACCGACTGCGATCTGCCGGACCCTTACGACGGGCTGGTTGAAGGCGTGCACGGCGACCTGGAAGTGCACGATTGCCTCGGTTGTCCACTGTACGTGCAGAACACGCTGTGGGGGGTGATGACCCTGGATTCCCTGGATCCTGCACGCTTTGGCCAGGCCGATCTGGGCAATCTCCAGGCGTTTGCCAGCCTGGCGGCGGCAACGGTGATGGCCAGCGAACGGATCAGCCAACTGGCCCGTGGCTTTGAGGATCAGCGCCGGTTGGCCGAGGTGTACAAACGTGCCGCAGGCGGACGCGGGCCTCGGGAGCTGATCGGGCAGAGCCCGGTGCACAAGCGTTTGCAGCAGGAAATCCAATTGGTGGGCAACAGCCCGCTGACGGTGTTGATCACGGGCGAAACCGGCGTCGGCAAGGAGTTGGTCGCGGAGGCCATTCACCTTCAGTCGCCGCGGGCGGCGAGGCCACTGATCAGCCTTAACTGCGCCGCGCTGCCCGAACTGTTGGTGGAGAGCGAGCTGTTCGGCCATGTGAAAGGCGCGTTCTCCGGAGCGGTCAGCGGACGCAGCGGCAAGTTCGAGCTGGCCCATGGCGGTTCGTTGTTCCTCGACGAGGTCGGCGAGCTGCCGCTGCCGGTGCAGTCGAAGTTGCTGCGGGTGTTGCAGAGCGGCCAGTTGCAGCGCGTCGGGTCCGATCAGGAGCATCGCGTGGACGTGCGCATCATCGCCGCGACCAACCGTGATCTGGCAGAAGAAGTGCGCGCCGGGCGCTTCCGTGCGGATCTCTATCACCGCCTGAGCGTTTACCCGTTGGTGGTGCCGCCGTTGCGCGAACGGGGGCGCGATGTGTTGTTGCTGGCGGGGTATTTCCTCGAGGAGAACCGGGCGCGGATGGGGCTGCGCAGTCTGCGCATGAGCCCGGAAGCGCAGGCGGCGCTGTTGGCGTATGCATGGCCGGGGAACGTGCGGGAGCTGGAGCATCTGATCAGCCGCGCGGTGCTCAAGGCGCTGTCGGTGCAGAGTGAGCGGCCGCGGATTTTGACGATCGAGGCGGATGTGTTGGGGCTTGAGGAGGTGCGGGTGGTTGCGCCTGCTTCGTTGGACGTATCCGTCGGCACGGCGGTGATTCGGCCGGGGGAGGGGTTGAAGGGGGCGGTGGACGGGTTTCAGAAGCGGTTGATCGGCGAGGCGCTGGAGCGGCATCAGGGCAAATGGGCGGATGTGGCGCGGGAGCTGGACGTTGATCGGGCGAATTTGAGTCGGCTGGCCAGGCGATTGGGGATTCGGTAGGTTTTTTCAGATCAAGATACTTCAGGTCAAGAGCGTCTGCCTGGGGGCAGACTGTTTCGCCTTCGGCGAGTTACTTGGAAAAGCACCCCCCTCTCGGTTTTAAAGAGCAGCCAAGGGTGCTTGCTCCTGGTTGGGCCCTTCCTTCGTCAGGGTTCCCTCACTCCGGTCCCGCTCCGTGGGCCCGCGCCGAACGGACATCCATGTCCTGACGGCGCTCTCGCCGCATCCATGCGGCTCGGCCCACTCCACGAGACCTGCGTTCAGCCTGCACCCAAGTCGCGATTGGCGGTGACTGAACTTCTTGTGTTTGAAGATCAAGATCAAGATCAAGATCAAAGGCAGAGGCAGAGGCAGATCAAAAGCTTCCCGGCTAAAGCCGGTCCCACTGACTGTACCCAGCTCACACTGTAGGAGCCGGCTTGCTGGCGAATGTATTCTGTCAGTCGATGTCTTCATACCTGACCCACCGCGCTCGCCAGCAAGCCGGCTCCTACAGAAAAAATGCGTTCTATTTCTGATCGTTCCCACGCTCCGCGTGGTAACGCCGCCCCGGACGCTCTGCGTCCCGCAGACGACGCACATTTAGGCCGGGCAAGTGACGCAGAGCGTCACGGGATGCATTCCCACGCGGAGCGGGGGAACGATCGGCTGACACACCGCGCGCTGTTAGTAGGACCGGCTTCAGCCGGGAAGCCTTTGATCTGCTTGTGATCTGCTTTTGATCTTCATACGCAAAAAGTCCGGTCACCGCCAATCGCGACTTGGGTGCAGGCTGAACGCAGGTCTCGCGGAGTGGGCCGAGCCGCATGGATGCGGCGAGAGCTGCCCCCCGCC
>NZ_JAUERW010000016.1:0-137482 GCF_041060465.1 Pseudomonas sp. W2Oct36 | reverse complement strand
TTTGATTTCAGTGGGACCGGCTTCAGCCGGGAAGAGGCCGGTGCGTCCGCTAACAATTCTGCGGTGCTGCCTCTGACGCCTTCCCGGCTAAAGCCGGTCCCACCAATGCACGCGGTGTGGCGACTGCTTTTGAGTTCAGTGGGATTGGCTTCAGCCGGGAAGGGGCCGGTGCGTCCGCTAATCTGAGGTGTTGCCTCTGACGCCTTCCCGGCTAAAGCCGGTCCTACGAATGCGCGCGGTGTAGCGGCTGCTTTTGATTTCAGTGGGACCGGCTTCAGCCGGGAAGAGGCCGGTGCGTCCGCTAACAATTCTGCGGTGCTGCCTCTGACGCCTTCCCGGCTAACGCCGGTCCTACGAATGCGCGCGGTGTGGCGGCTGCTTTTGATTTCAGTGGGACTGGCTTCAGCCGGGAAGGGGCCGGTGCGTCCGCTAACAATTCTGCGGTGCTGTCTCTGACGCCTTCCCGGCTAAAGCCGGTCCTACGAATGCGCGGGGTGTGGCGGCTGCTTTTGATTTCAGTGGGACCGGCTTCAGCCGGGAAGGGGCCGGTGCGTGCGCCATCAATTCTGCGATGGTTGCCTCTGACGCGTTCCCGGCTAAAGCCGGTC
The DNA here is from genome assembly GCF_041060465.1 of Pseudomonas sp. W2Oct36. NCBI lineage: Bacteria > Pseudomonadati > Pseudomonadota > Gammaproteobacteria > Pseudomonadales > Pseudomonadaceae > Pseudomonas > Pseudomonas sp. W2Oct36. Next base: position 136,874 of record NZ_JAUERW010000016.1, on the reverse strand, counting down.
CTACGAATGCGCGGGGTGTGGCGGCTGCTTTTGATTTCAGTGGGACTGGCTTCAGCCGGGAAGAGGTCGGTGCGTACGCTAACAATTCTGAGTTGTTGCCTCTGACGCCTTCCCGGCTGAAGCCGGTCCTACGAATGCGCGCGGTGTTGCGGCTGCTTTTGATTTCAGTGGGACCGGCTTCAGCCGGGAAAAGGCCAGTGCGTGCGGCATCAATTCTGCGGTATTGCCTCTGACGCTTTCCCGGCTAAAGCCGGTCCTACTCCGCGCATGCCCGCTCTTCTTCAACTGAGTCGGGTCAGATACGCCGGCACGGGCTGCTCAGGCAGCACGGACAGGACTTTCAGCCGCTGCAGCATCCGTTGGCTGGCGCGGTTGAGGTGTTCCTTGAGGTTCAGCGCGGCGGCATCGAAGGCGCCGTGCAGCAGCAATTCCAGGATCAGACGGTGTTCGGCCAGCATCGCGTCGTCAGGGCCGATACCCAATTGGCTATAGAAAATCCGGCTGATGATCATCGGGCTCTGGCCCTGGCGGATCAACGTCGCGATCTTGCGGTTGGTGATACCGGCCAGGCAGTGGTGATGCAGGTCCTCCTCCAGTCGCTCGATGTCCGCCAGGCTGCACTGCGGGTTATTCTGCGCCGCTTCGACCCGCGCAAGCATGGCGACCAGGTCGTCGCGGCTCAGTCCCGGTGCGGTCTGGCGCAACGCTTCAGGCTCCAGGCAGGCGCGCAGCTCGTAGTCTTCGGTCACCTCCCGAGCCGTAAGCGGCCCGGCCAGCCATTGGGAGTAGGGTTCTTTCTCTACCAGCCCCCGATCACGCAGACGCATCAGCGCCTCGCGCACCACGGCCCGGCTCACGCCATAGTGTTCGGCGGCAATCTGCTCGTCGAGCCGGTAATGACCGAACGCGATACAGGTCGACAGCGCCGCGCCGATTTCCTCGTAAATACGTTCCCCCAGCGGGCGGGTGTCGACCAGTTCTTCACTGCTGTCCAGACCCAATTGGTGGTGGGTCAGGGCCAGTCGTAGCGGCTCCACGTGGGTGCCGTCGGGATTGACCAGATAACCGCGTCCGTTGAATCGGCTGATCAGGCCTTCTTCATGGAGCAGGTCCAGCGCCCGGCGCACCGGCACCCGGCTGGTGCCGAACAGCTCTGCCAGCGGCGCTTCGAGCAGCACCAATCCTTCAGCCACGTCACCGTTGACGATGGCATCGCGCAGGACCTGCCGGATCGTGGCGTAGCGGGACGGGGTGCGGGAATCCTCGACGGACATCGATTTCATACACTTCTCGAGAGGCGGGCGGCGATTCTCGCACAAGACAGGTTGTCACTGCGGGTCACGTCAGAACGCACAGTATTGGAGCCGTTGTTACTTTTTTGCACTAAAACGTACCTTTTCGTAAATATCCATTATTTAGGCCGCTCATCACCTCACGCTCGTAAACCCGCACCTTCGGTCAGCTTCAAAAGCCTGGCAACGTATCTAGCGCGGCCGTCCTGGCCCGAAGGCTTGTCCATCGGGTCGCTCCAGATATCAGCGTACGCCCACTCTGGCACGCTTTCTGCCTTTGCTAAATGTACATTTCCCGAATATGTACATTAAAGGTAGATGAAATGTCCGACGCTCGCCTCCCGGATCCGTTACTCGCCGACGCACTGGCCATGGCACAAGATTTCGCCAGTGGCCGAAGCGACCCGGTGCAGGCCCTGGACGCGGTACTGAACCAGGCCGCCGCAGTCGATGACGTGTTTATTTCTTTCTCCACCCACCGGGCGCGTCGCGAAGCTCAAGCCTCGGCGGCGCGCTGGAAGGCCGGGCAACCCGCCAGCGTGCTGGACGGTGTGCCCATCGCCTGGAAAGACCTGTTTGACGTGGCCGGCAGCCCGACCACTGCAGGCGCGGCGGTGCGCCGTGATGTCGCGCCGGCGCTGCTGGACGCGCAGACCGTCGGCCTGCTGTCACGGGCCGGGATGGTCAGCGTCGGGAAGACCAACCTCAGTGAATTCGCCTACTCGGGCCTGGGTCTGAACCCCCATTTCGGCACGCCGCACAATCCCCTCGGGCATGACCAGCCGCGTATTCCGGGCGGCTCCTCGTCCGGCTCGGCGGTGGCGGTGGCGGTGGGCATCGTCCCGGTCGCCATGGGCACTGACACGGCCGGATCAATCCGCATCCCGGCCGCCTTCAACGGCCTGGTGGGCTTTCGCAGCAGTTGCCGGCGCTACAGCCGCGACGGCGTCTTTCCCCTCGCGCACAGCCTCGACAGCCTTGGCCCGCTGACACGCAGCGTGCGCGATGCGATCGCCATTGACGACATCCTGCGGGGTCGCACGAAATCGACCTCTTTGCTGCCACGCCCGCTGGCCGGCCAGCGGTTTTGGGTCGATCAGGCTGTCCTTGAGGATGATCGCATCGAGCCCGCGGTACGTGACAATTTGCTGCGCGGTGTGAGTGCGGTGCAGGCCCAGGGCGCATTGATCGAGGTGCGTCCGTCGCCTGCCTTTCAGGCCACGCTTGATCTGATCCAGCAGCAAGGCTGGCTCGGTGCGGCGGAAGCGTTCGCCCTGCATCAGGCCTTGCTCGACAGCGACGCGGCCGCGCAACTCGACCCTCGCGTACGACGCCGTCTTGAAGCGGCGCGGGCGTTCCCGGCCAGCCACTTGATCAACCTCTACAACGCCCGCGAGCGCCTTCAGCAACAGATGAGCGACGAACTCGATGGCGCCTTTCTGATCACCCCGAGCGTGGCCCATGTGGCGCCGCCGCTTGCGCCATTGCTCAGCGACGATGACCTGTTCATCCGCACCAATCTGGCCACGTTGCGCCTGACCATGCCGGGCAGTTTGCTGGACATGCCGGGCGTGTCGCTGCCCAGCGGCTGCGACGCGCTCGGCCTGCCTACGGGCCTGTTGATCAGCGCGCCGTGTGGCGAAGATTCACGTTTATTACGCGCAGCGCTGGCCGTTGAGGCCGCGTTGCGCACGTCCCGAAACGAAGGATCCGATAACTCCGCTGGAGAACGATGATGGCTAAAGAAATTCTGTGCGCCTTCGGTGTCGACGTCGACGCCGTGGCAGGCTGGTTGGGTTCCTACGGTGGCGAAGATTCGCCTGACGATATTTCCCGTGGCCTGTTCGCGGGTGAGGTGGGTGCGCCGCGGCTGCTCAAACTGTTCGAGCGCTACGGCCTGCGCACCACCTGGTTCGTCCCCGGTCACTCGATGGAGACGTTTCCCGAGCAGATGAAGGCCGTGTTCGACGCCGGTCACGAGATCGGTGTGCACGGCTACAGCCACGAAAACCCGATCGCCATGACCCCCGAGCAGGAAGAAATCGTCCTCGACAAGTCCATCGAGCTGATCACCCAAATGACCGGCAAGCGCCCGACCGGCTACGTCGCCCCTTGGTGGGAGTTCAGCAAGGTCACCAACGAGTTGCTGCTCAAGAAGGGCATCAAGTACGACCACAGCCTGATGCACAACGACTTCCATCCGTACTACGTCCGCGTGGGCGACAGCTGGACCAAGATCGATTACACCCAGCACCCCGACACCTGGATGAAACCGCTGGTGCGCGGTCAGGAAACCGACCTGGTGGAGATTCCGGCCAACTGGTACCTCGATGACCTGCCGCCGATGATGTTCATCAAAAAGGCGCCCAACAGCCACGGCTTCGTCAACCCGCGCCATCTGGAAGAGATGTGGCGCGATCAGTTCGACTGGGTCTACCGCGAGCACGAGCACGCCGTGTTCACCATGACCATCCACCCGGACGTCTCCGGTCGTCCGCAAGTGCTGCTCATGCTGGAGCGTCTGATCGAGCACATCCAGAGCCATGCCGGCGTCAAGTTTGTCACGTTCGACGAAATCGCCGATGACTTCGTCCGCCGTAACCCTCGCCACAGCTGATTGGCCCTTCATTCCGAGGCGTGACCCATGTCCATCTACAACAAGCTTGATCTGACCGGCTGGAAACCCCAGCAACTGACTTCCGAGCAAGTGCGCTACGCCACCTGGATCGCTTTTTTCGCGTGGGTCTTTGCGGTGTACGACTTCATCCTGTTCGGCACCTTGCTGCCGGAAATCGGTCGGCACTTTCAGTGGGGCGAAGCGGAACAGGCGGAAATCGCCACCTGGGCTGCGGTCGGCACGGCGGTCATCGCCCTGGCCATCGGGCCGTTGGTGGACCGTCTCGGTCGACGCATGGGCATCATTTTCACGGTCACCGGTTCCGCGATCTGCTCGGCGCTGACGGCGCTGGGCGGGTCATGGGGCAAGTCGCCGCTGATCCTGATCCGCTCCCTGAGCGGGCTGGGGTACGCCGAAGAAACCGTTAACGCCACGTACCTCAGCGAAATCTATGCGGCCTCCGAGGACCCGCGCCTGGCCAAACGCCGTGGCTTCATCTACAGCCTGGTGCAGGGCGGCTGGCCGGTCGGCGCATTGATTGCCGCAGGCCTGACCGCGGTGCTGCTGCCGATCATCGGCTGGCAGGGCTGCTTCGTCTTTGCCGCGATCCCGGCGCTGGTCATCGCGTTCATGGCACGCAAGCTCAAGGAAAGCCCGCAGTTCCAGATTCACCAGCGCATCACCCAACTGCGCAAGGCCGGCGACGCTGAGCAGGCCAGGCAAGTGGCGATGACCTACGGCGTGGACTACGAAGAGCATCGCACGGCTGGCATCGGTGCAGCGTTCCGGGGCACCTCGCGGCGCGCCACGCTGGTGATCGGCGCAGCGATCCTGCTCAACTGGGCGGCGATTCAAGTGTTCAGCGTGTTGGGCACCTCGGTGATCGTCAGCGTGCACCACATCTCCTTCGAGAACTCGCTGATCATCCTGGTGCTGTCGAACCTGGTGGGTTACTGCGGTTACCTGAGCCACGGTTGGATGGGCGACAAGATCGGCCGGCGCAACGTCATCGGCCTGGGCTGGATGCTCGGTGGTCTGTCGTTCACCGGCATGCTCTTCGGCCCCAGCAACATGCCCACGGTGGTCGGCCTGTACAGCCTCGGGCTGTTCTTCCTGATCGGTCCGTATTCTGCAGCCCTGTTTTTCATCAGCGAAAGCTTCCCGACCAGCATCCGCGCCACCGGTGGCGCGATCATCCACGCCATGGGCCCGATTGGCGCGGTGGTCGCGGGTTTTGGCGCGACTTCGGTACTGAGCGCTGGCGGCAACTGGCAGACGTCGGCGCTGTATTTCGGCGCCGTGCCATGCTTTCTGTCCGGTGTACTGATGTTCGCCGCCCGCCATGTGCGCCCCGAATCCGTCCAATAGCAACCGTCCAATAAGGAACTGAACATGACTCGCACCGTAGCGTTGATTACCGGGGCCGCCAGCGGGATCGGCCAGGCCCTGGCGGTGGCGTTCGCGCACAAGGGCGTTGCCGTGGTGGGCGGCTATTACCCGGCCGACCCCCATGACCCCGAGATCACGGCGCGGCTGGTCGCCGACGCCGGCGGCGAATGCCTGATGGCGGAGCTGGACGTGACCCGGACGGCCTCGGTTGACGCCCTGGCCGAGCAGGCGATCAGCCGCTTCGGCCGCATTGATTACGCCGTCGCCAATGCCGGCCTGCTGCGCCGCGCACCGTTGCTGGAGATGACCGACGAGCGCTGGAACGAGATGCTCGATGTCGACCTCACCGGCGTGATGCGCACCTTCCGCGCGGCGGCCCGGCACATGGGCGAGGGCGGCTCCATGGTGGCGATTTCGTCGATTGCCGGGGGCGTCTATGGCTGGCAGGACCACTCGCACTACGCCGCGGCCAAAGCCGGGGTGCCCGGATTGTGTCGCTCACTGGCGGTGGAACTGGCGCCCCGGGGGATTCGCTGCAACGCCGTGATCCCCGGCTTGATCGAGACACCGCAATCGCTGGACAGCAAAAACTCGCTCGGACCGGAAGGCCTCGCCAAGGCGGCCCATGCCATCCCGCTGGGCCGCGTCGGTCGGGCCGGTGAAGTGGCCTCGTTGGTGCGATTTTTGTGCAGCGACGAGTCCAGCTATCTCACCGGACAAAGCATCGTCATCGATGGCGGCCTGACCGTGCGTTGGCCGGAGTAGGGCGTAGCGCCGATCCGCTATTGATTGCGCCACAAGCCGCAGACTGAAAGAGGAAGCACCATGCAACTGGTCAATAAACGCGCGGTGATTACCGGCGCAGGCAGCGGCATCGGCGCCGCCATCGCCCGGGCGTATGCCGAGCATGGCGCGCGGCTGGTCCTGGCCGATCGCGACGCCGTCACCCTGGCGAACACCGCCCAGCACTGCCGCGAGTTGGGCGTCGAGGTGGTCGAAAGCGTCGCCGATGTCGGCACCGTCGAGGGCGCGCAGGCCGGCGTCGACGCCTGCGTTCAGCACTTTGGCGGCATCGATATTCTGGTCAACAACGCCGGCATGCTCACCCAGGCCCGCTGTGTCGACCTGACCCTGGACATGTGGAATGACATGCTGCGGGTCGACCTGACCAGCGTGTTCATTGCCAGTCAGCGTGCCTTGCCGCATATGCTGGCGCAGCGCTGGGGGCGCATCATCAACGTCGCGTCACAGCTGGGCATCAAGGGCGGCGCCGAGCTGACCCATTACGCGGCGGCCAAGGCCGGGGTGATCGGCTTCAGCAAATCCCTCGCCCTGGAAGTGGCCAAGGACAACGTGCTGGTCAACGCCTTTGCGCCGGGCCCGATCGAAACGCCGCTGGTGGCCGGGATCAGCAGCGCCTGGAAAACCGCCAAGGCGGCGGAGCTGCCCCTGGGGCGTTTTGGTCTGGCGGAAGAAGTGGCGCCCGTCGCCGTGCTGCTGGCCAGCGAGCCGGGAGGCAACCTGTTCGTCGGCCAGACCCTGGGGCCCAATTCCGGCGATGTGATGCCTTGATGCCCAAGCACAAAGAACATAGCCGCGAATAGCTCATCACCAAATAAAGCAGGAGCAACTAACCATGTGTGGACTCTGCGGCCTGCTGGGTGAAGACGTGCACTGGAGCGACCCGCTGGGCGACGAATTGCCCCGTCGCCGCGAACGCCTGCGCCGGATCGCCGCGATCAACAAGGTGGTGGCGCCGTTTCGTCTGAAGGTCGAGGACTTTCAGGGCGTCTCCTACCTGCTGCTCGGCGCCACCGGCAAGCAGGAACTGGCCAGCGGTCTCGACCAACTGTGGCAACGGGCCGAGCAGTTGATCGGCCGCCCGCTGGACCCCCTCGATGAGCGACTGCTGGACCACCTGGAGCAGCACCCATGAGTATCGCGCTGAACGTCATCACCGGTTTTCTCGGCAGCGGCAAGACCACCTTGCTCAAGCGCCTGCTGCAGGGCGAAACCCTCGGCGACTCGGCACTGCTGATCAATGAATTCGGCGATGTCGGCATCGATCACCTGCTGGTGGAAGAGGTCGCGCCGGACACCGTCCTGCTGCCCAGCGGCTGCGTCTGTTGCTCGATTCGCGGCGAATTGCGCGATGCCCTGACCGACTTGCTCCAGCGCCGGGCAAAAGGTGAAGTGCCCGCGTTCCGACGCATCCTGCTGGAAACCACGGGCCTGGCCGATCCGGCGCCCATTCTCGCCACCATCAACAATGACCCGCACCTGCGCGGGCGGGTGCACATCGGTCTGGTGGTGACGGTGGTCGATGCCAGCCATGCCGCGCTGCAGGAGCGCCTGCACCCGGAATGGATGGCCCAAGTCGCCGCCGCCGACCGACTGCTGATCAGCAAGGCCGACCTCGCCGATGACGATGCGCTGCGATCGCTGCAGCGGCGTTTGCAGTCGATCAACCCCGCGCCGGTGCTGACCACGGATGCCATTCAGAGCGGCGATCAGCTGCTGCTCGGTGACGGGCTGCACAGCCCTGATCCAGCGCAGGAAGTCGCGCGCTGGCACCTGATGGCCGTGCGCTCGACACCCGCCCGCCACGGCGAAGCGCAGGTCTGCTGCCTGACCTTCGAACGTCCGTTGGACTGGGTCGCTTTCGGGGTCTGGCTGTCCATGCTGCTAAGATGCCACGGCGAACGAATCCTGCGCGTCAAAGGACTGCTTAACGTGAACAACAGCCACGCCCCCGTCGTCATTCATGGTGTGCAGCATTGCCTGCATGCGCCGGTGCACCTGCCGCAATGGCCCGGCGACGACCGTCGTTCGCGACTGGTGTTTATCGTGCGCGGGCTGGACACCGCGCTGCTGCGCCGCTCCTTCGAGGCGTTCACCGACCGCCTGGCGCCGGCGCCCCGGGAAGCGCTGGCATGACGGTGACGCTGCGGGTCCTGGGCACTTCGGTGACGCTGCTTGAATCCCTGCGGGTTCGCGCCGAAGAGGACCTGGGCATCAAGCTGGTGTATCAGGTGCATGACGTGCAGACCGCCCAGCGCATCGCGGTCATGCAGCCCGACAGCTACGACCTCTATGACCAGTGGTTCCACAACGTGGATTTCGTCTGGCCCGCCCGCGCCATCCAGCCCATCGACACCCGCCGTGTCGCTTTGTGGCACGAGATCAATGACTTGCCCAAGCGCGGCAGGCTGTCGGCCAGTGACCGGCTCGGCAGCGGCAGCGTGCCCAGCGAGCGCCTGTTCGTGCAGCACGACGGCAGCCTCGGCAGCGCGGTAAGTGAGCGGATCAGCATGTTGCCACTGACCCACAACGCCGACAGTTTCGCCTATCGCCCCGAGCGCCTTCCCGCCGGTTTCAGTTCGGCGGACGAGAGCTGGGGCTGGCTGGTTGATCCGGCGTGGTGCGGGCGGGTGGCGCTGCAAAGCGACGCGGCCATTGGCGCGCTAGACGCCGCACTGGCGGTGCAAGGCGCCGGGCTGGCGCAGTTCAGTGACATCGGCAACCTGAGCATCGAAGAGATCGACGTGCTGGCCGACATCCTCGTGCGCAAGCAGGGGCAGGGCATGTTCGGCGCGTTCTGGTCTGACGATGAAGAAGCGGCGGAGCTGATGTTGCACCCGACCATCGATATCCAGAGCCTATGGTCGCCGACCCTGGTGCGCTTGCATCGCGCCGGCGTGAAATACCGGGTCGCCGTCCCGCGTGAGGGCTATCGCGGCTGGTTCGGCGGGTTGTCCCTGTCGCGCCATGCCAAGGGCGCGGTACTCGATGCGGCCTACGCGTACCTGAACTGGTGGCTGTCCGGCTGGCCCGGCGCAGTCATGGCCCGCCAGGGTTATTACATCGGCAACCCGGCGCGCAGCCGCGAACACCTGAGTGCCGCCGAGTGGGATTACTGGTACGCCGGGCTGCCCGCCCGCGAACAGCTGATGGGCAGCGACGGCTTGCCGCTGATCGACATCGGCGAAGTGCGCGATGGCGGCTCTTACGAGCAGCGCATGGGCCACATCGCGGTGTGGAATGCGGTCATGGATGAACACAACTACCTGGTGCGCCGCTGGGGGGACATCTCCCGGGCCGGCAGCAAAGGCACGCGCAGGCAGTGAAGCCCTGGCGCGGGCCGTAAGCCGGGGCGTTGCGGACCGCTGCGCTGGCGTCCCTGCAAAATGCCCGGCTGGCTGATTAGCCGATAAACACATTCACAACCATCGATTACTCATGGACTATAGGCGCCATTTGGCGGCCTCTACAGGAGGCCTGCGCTCGTAGCTTCAGGATCCCGTGAATGAACATCAAGATTGAAGCGCTGATCGCCCGCAAGATCGGCTTCGCCTCCCACCAGAATGCCGTTCCCCTCGTGCGCGAATTGAGCCTCTGGAACCAGGAAGAAACCACCCTTGAAAACCTGGTACTGACCTTAAGCACTGACCCGGACTTCGTTGAAAGCCGAAGCTGGAATATTGACCGCATCCATCCCGGTGATCGCCTCAACGTCTCTGATCGCGACATCAAGCTGAACGCCGGTTACCTGTCCGGCCTGACGGAAAGCCTGAACGCCGACGTGATCATGCGCGTGTCCCAGGGCGAGACGGTGCTCGTCGAGCAGCGCTTCCCCACCGAACTGCTCGCCCGCACCGAATGGGGCGGGTTGAGCGCGATGCCGGAGTTGCTCGCCGCGTTCTGCATGCCCAACGACCCCGCAGTGGACCGGGTGCTCAAAGCCGCCTCGCAGGTCTTGCGCCGTGCCGGCAAGAAAGACGGCATCGACGGCTACGAAAGCAAATCCCGCACCCGCACCTGGGAGCTGGCCTCCGCCATCTGGTCGGGGGTGTGCAGCTTCCAACTGAGCTATGCGCTGCCGCCCGCCAGTTTCGAGCAGCAGGGCCAGAAAATCCGACCGCCGAGTGTGGTGCTGGAAAACGGCGTGGCGACGTGCCTGGATACCGCACTGTTGTTCGCGGCCGCGCTGGAGCAGGCCGGGTTGAATGCGTTGCTGGTCATGACCAAGGGCCATGCGTTCGCCGGTGTCTGGTTGCAGCCGCAGGAATTTTCCCAGTTGCTGACCGACGAAGCGTCGGCCGTGCGCAAGCGTCTCGATTTGAAAGAAATGCTGGTGTTCGAGACGACCCTGGCGACCCAGGCGCCGTCGCCGAGTTTTTCCCGTGCGGTGGCTGCCGCCGAACGGGAGCTCGACGATGAGCAGTTCATCATGGCCGTGGATGTGCACCGCGCCCGGATGCAGAAGATTCGGCCGATGGCGCTGGTGTCAGCTGTCCCGGTCGATGGGGCCGACGATGCACCGCCTGTTTTTGAGGGGCTGGAGGAAGCGCCGTCGCTGCCGGGGTTCGATGTCGAGATCAATGAAGACGCCTCGGGCCCGGCCGGGAAACTGACGCTGTGGCAACGCAAACTGCTCGACCTGACCACGCGCAATCGTCTGCTGCATTTGCCGGACAGCGCCAAAGGCGTGCGTCTGCTGTGCCCCGATCCTGCGGCCCTCGAAGACCTGCTCTCCAGCGGTCAGCGCATCCGCGTGGTGGCCGTCCCTGACCTGAAAAGCGGCGGCCGCGATGAGGCCCTGTATGAACAGCAGAACAACGAGAGCCTCGTCGACGAAGTGGCCCGTCAGGCACTGGCGCGCGGCGAAGTCCTGGCCAGTCTGGAGAAGGTCAAGCTGGAAGCCACGCTGATCGACCTGTTCCGCAAGGCCCGCAGCGATCTGGAGGAAGGCGGGGCCAACACGCTGTTCCTGGCCATCGGCTTCCTGAAGTGGAAGAAAAGCGCCGACGACCCGAAAACCTATTCCGCGCCGCTGATTCTGTTGCCGGTCAAACTCGAGCGTAAAAGCGCCTTGTCCGGCGTCACCCTGAGCCTGCTCGACGAAGAGCCGCGTTTCAACCTGACCTTGCTTGAGCTGCTGCGCCACGACTTCGAGTTGATCATTCCCGGGCTGGACGGTGAGCTGCCCAGCGACGGGAGCGGCATTGATGTGGCCGGCATCTGGAACAGCGTGCGCCGGGCCGTGCGCGATATTCCCGGATTCGAGGTGAGCACCGAACTGGTGATGGGCACCTTCTCGTTCGCCAAATACCTGATGTGGAAAGACCTGAACGCCAACGCGGCGCAGCTGCTGCAAAGCCCTCTGGTCAAGCATCTGCTGGACCCCGACACGGCGGGAGAAGGCTTTTCCGGTTCGGCCGAATTCCCCCGGCCCGAGCGTCTGGATGCGACCGTTACGCCGGCGCAGCTGTTCGCACCCTTGCCGGCCGATTCGTCGCAAGTGGCAGCGGTGGTGGCATCGGCCAACACCCATAGCTTTGTCATGGACGGTCCGCCCGGCACCGGTAAATCCCAGACCATTGCCAACATGATCGCCCACAACCTGGCCCTCGGCCGGCGGGTGCTGTTCGTGGCGGAGAAACGCGCGGCCCTTGACGTAGTGTTTAGGCGCCTGGCGGAAAAGGGCCTCGGCGAGTTCTGTCTGGAGCTGCATTCCAGCAAGGCGTCGAAGGTTGAAGTGCTCAAGCAGCTGGACCGCGCCTGGGACGTGAGTGAAGCGTTGAGCGCCGAGGAATGGGAGCGTGAAGCCGCGCGGTTGCAGACCCTGCGCTCACGGCTCAATCAGCTGGTCGACGTGCTGCACCGACGCTGGGATAACGGCCTGACCCTGCACCAGTCCATCGGCCGGGTGGTTCGCGACCACAGCCCGCAGACGCCAAGGCTGGCCTGGGAAACGGGCACGGAACACGATGGGGCCGAGTACGCCGGGTTGCTGGATCTCGCCCGTCGCCTGGGACTCAATGGCAGTGCCGCCCGCGACCTGTCAGGTAAGTTTGGCGCCCTGGCGCAGACCCAATGGTCGAACGCCTGGCAGGCACAGATTGCCGGTGCCGCACGGGAAGTGCCCCCGGCCCTCGATGAATTGAACGCCGCCAGTGAGCGGCTGCTGGCACTGACCCACGTGCCGTTGCCGGTGGCTGAAGTGGCTCAGGTCCAGCAGCTGCATGATCTTGTCGCCCTGATCCTTGAATCCCATGGCCTGAACCTGTCGTTCGCCTTTGCACCCGACGCTGCCGCGCGCATCGAAGCGGCCCGGCGCAGTTGCCAGTTGCTCGAGAGCTATCGGGAGCTTGAAGAGAGCCTGTCACTGGATTACGCCGATGAAGCGTGCCGCCGTGTGCCGGTCGCGCAACTGCGCAGCGAGTGGCACGAAGCCGAGGGCAAGTTCTGGTTCCTGGGGACGCTGGCCCAGAAAAAGGTGGCGAAGAAACTTGCCTCGCTCGGTGGCGCGGCGGGCCTGCCGGACACCGTCGGCGACCTCGCTATTTTTGAACGCCTGCACGCCCAGCTGCTGGAAATGGACGCGTTGGCCAGCGACATGCAATCGATCCCTGGCTGGCAAGGGCTGAAGAGCGACCCGGTGCGCACGCTGCAGGCCGTGACCCTGGCCGAGGGGTTGCGCGGCAGGCTGATCGGGATGGCCGAATCACCCGAACACCTGGTTGCCTTGCGCGGCGCCGTGGCGCGTCTGGTAATCGACGCGAACGACATGCTGGCGCCGAATGGCCAACTCGCTACCGCGGTATCGACCTTGCAGCAGGGGTTGTCCCGCGTTGAGGCGGCCGTGCGTTTGTTCGCCGCGCTGGCGTGCACAAGCACTCAAACGTCCCTGAGCGTGGCGACACTTCGGGCGACGTCACTTGCCATCCAGCAGCAGGAAGAGCAGCTCAAGGCGTGGTGCGACTGGTGCCGGGTGCGCGAACAGGCGGCCGAGGCCGGCCTGGCCAATCTTGCCAAGGAACTGGAAGTCGGCAGTCTGTTGCCGTCTGCCACCGAGGAGATCTTCGTCACGGCCTATGCCCATTGGTTCGCCACCCAGGGCATCGACGGCGAACCGTTGCTGCGCAATTTCGTCGCGGCCGAGCACATGAGTGACATCAGCACCTTCGTGCGCCTGGACGACGAGCTGGCGAAACTGACCGTGCGCTATATCCGCGCCAAACTCTGCGGATTGATTCCGTCCAAGAACGACATTCCCAAAAGCAGCGGCTTTGCCATTCTCAAACACGAGCTGCAGAAGTCGCGCCGGCACAAACCGGTCCGGCAGCTGGCGATCGAGATGGGCGATGCCCTGAATTGCCTGGCCCCTTGCATGCTCATGAGCCCGTTGTCGATTGCGCAGTTCCTGCCCGCCGATCAGCCGCCGTTCGACCTGGTGATCTTCGATGAGGCGTCGCAAATCGCGCCGTGGGACGCCATTGGTTCGATTGCCCGGGGCAAGCAGGTGATCATCGCCGGTGACCCCCGGCAGATGCCGCCCACCAACTTCTTCAACCGTGGTCCGAACGCCGGTGACGACGACACCGCCGAAGACATGGAAAGCATCCTCGACGAATGCCTGGGGGCAGGGGTGCCGAGCCACAGTCTGAGCTGGCACTACCGCAGTCGCCATGAAAGCCTGATTGCCTTCTCCAATCACCGTTATTACGACAGCAACCTGATCACCTTCCCGGCCGCGGAAACCCGCGCCAGTGCGGTCGAGTGGCGCAAGGTCGAGGGCGTCTACGCGAAAGGCAAGGGGCGTTACAACCAGGCCGAAGCCCAGGCCATCGTCGATGAAACCGTCAAGCGCCTCACCGATCCTGCGTTTGTGGCGGCGGGGTATTCCATCGGCATCATCACCCTCAACTCCGATCAGCAGAAGCTGATCAACGACCTGCTGGACGCGGCCCGCAAGCAATACCCGCAGATCGAGCCGTTCTTCCAGGACACCCAGACCGAGCCGGTGGTGGTCAAGAACCTCGAAACGGTCCAGGGCGACGAGCGTGACCTGATCATGCTCGGCATTGGTTATGGCCCCACTGAGCCGGGGGCGCCGGTGATGTCGATGAACTTCGGGCCGCTCAACAAAGACGGCGGCTGGCGCCGGCTCAACGTCGCCATCACCCGGTCTCGCCGGGAGATGCTGGTGTTCACCTCGTTCGATCCGTCGATGATCGACCTCAATCGCACCAACGCGCGGGCCGTGCGGGATTTGAAGCACTTCATCGAGTTCGCTCAACGTGGGCCGAAAGCGCTGGCCGAGGCGATACAAGGCTCGGTCGGCGGCTATGACTCGCCGTTCGAGGAGGCCGTCGCCCAAGGGCTGCGGCGTCTGGGCTGGCAGGTCGTACCGCAGATCGGCGTGTCACGTTTCCGCATCGATCTGGGCATCGTTCATCCCGATCGTCCGGGCGACTACCTGGCGGGTGTCGAGTGCGACGGTGCCACCTACCACAGCGCGGCCACTGCCCGGGACCGGGACAAAGTGCGCGGGGCGATTCTCACCGGACTGGGCTGGAACCTGCTGCGGCTGTGGTCCACCGACTGGTGGGTGGATAAACACGGGGCGTTGCAAAAGCTGCACGTCGCGCTGAACGATCTGCTGGATCAATCACGACGGGACAGCGCGGCCGAACGGGTTGATGAAGCCGTCGCTGCGCCGGCGGTGGCCGACAAGGACCCGGTGTAAGGAGCCTGATCGGCGCGTGCGGAGTGAGGGTTACATCGGCGTGTTCATCAGTTCGCGCACGCGAGCGGCCAGTGTTTCAATGGCGAAGGGCTTGGTCAGTACATGCATGCCAGGCTCAAGCTGGTTGGCGCCGATGGCCGCGCTTTCCGCGTAGCCGGTGATGAACAGCGTTTTGAGTCCCGGACGGAGTTCGCGCGCGGCGTCGGCCATCTGGCGTCCGTTCATCCCGCCGGGCAAACCCACATCGGTGACGAGCATGTCGACGCGCACGTCCGAGCGAAGCAGCGTCAGTCCGCTGGCACTGTCCGCCGCCTCCATGACGGAATAGCCCAGCTCGCCCAGCACCTCTGTCACCAGCATGCGCACCGTGGGTTCATCGTCCACCACCAGGATCGTCTCGCCAACGCCAGCCGTCTGGGTGGCGGCATTCGGGATGTGCGCTTCATGGGCGCCGGGATTCCCGTGGTGGCGGGGCAGGTAGATGCACAGCGTGGTGCCTTGCCCGACCACAGAGGCGATGCGAACCTGCCCCCCGGATTGCTTGGCGAAACCGTAAATCATCGAGAGGCCCAGTCCCGTGCCCTGGCCGATGGGTTTGGTGGTGAAGAAAGGGTCGAATGCTTTCGCCACGACGTTGGCCGGCATGCCGGTCCCGGTGTCTGTGACGCTGAGGGTCAGGTATTCGCCCTCGGAGACCTCCAGCAGCGGCGCTTCGGCGGAGCCCACGACCTGCCAGCGGGTTTCGATGGTGATGCTGCCACCGTCCTGCATGGCATCCCGCGAGTTGATGCACAGATTCAGCAGCGCATTTTCCAGCTGGCTCGCGTCGACCAAGGCCACGCAGCTGTCCGGCGAGCCGACGGTCTGCACGGTGATGCTGGGGCCCACGGTGCGCTGAATCAGCTCGGTCATGCCTTCGACGAGGCTGTTGATCTCGGTAGGGCGGGGATCGAGTGTTTGCCGGCGGGAGAACGCCAGCAGTCGGTGGGTCAGGGCGGCAGCCCGCTTGGTGGCGCCTTGCGCCGTGGTCAGGTAACGGTCGACATCCGTCAGACGACCCTGGGCAAACCGTGCGCTCAACAATTCCAGCGAGCCGGAGATGCCCGCGAGCAAGTTGTTGAAGTCATGGGCAAGCCCGCCCGTGAGTTGACCCACTGCTTCCATTTTCTGCGACTGACGAAGTTTCTCTTCGGCCTGCATCAAGGCTGCGGTGCGTTCAGCCACGCGCTGTTCAAGGGTGTCGTTGAGGGTGCGCAGGGCAGCGATCGCCAGGTCGCGCTGGGCTTCCACCGAACGCCGCTCTTCCACATCGATCAAGACGCCCGGAAAACTGAGGGGGAGACCGTCCTCGCTGAAGTTGACGCGCCCGTTGGCCTCGATCCAGTAGTATTTGCCGTCCGCCCGACGCACCCGGTATTGATGGGCGTAGGCACCGCCGCGACCCAGCGCTTCGTTGATCGCTGTCATGAGCCCCGCCCGGTCTTCGGGATGGACGGTTGCCACCACCTGCTCCAGGCTAAGCCCTTCGTGGCCCAGCATCGGATCGAGTCCAAAGGCCCGGGCGAAGGCTTCGTCCACGGTGAAACTGTCGTTGGGCAGGTCCCAGTGCCACGTGCCGAAAATCGCCCCGGCCTCAAGCGCCAGCTGCACGCGCTCGACGTTGGCGCGGGCGATGGCTTCGCTCTGGCGCAAACGTTCCTCGGCATCCCGCCGCCCCGTCACGTCATTGAAGATGATCGCGATCTGACATTCGGCGGGATCGCCGACGGGCACGGCGCGCACGTCAAACCAGCGCTGAAAGGCTTTGGCATAGCTTTCGAAGGTGGCCGGTACACGGGTCTTGGCCACCCGCCCATAGGTGTCGAACCAGAATTGCTCCAGATCCGGGGCAAATTCTCTGACCCATTTGCCCCGCAGGTTGACGCCAGCCTCACGTTCAAATGCCGGGTTGGCTTCAACAAAGCGATAGTCGACCGGATAGTCATTGGCATCGAACTTGACCTGAACGATGGCGAAGGCGGCATCGACCGTCTCCAGAATGGTCCTGAACCGTTCCTCGCTCTGACGCAGGGCCGCTTCGGTGTCGCGGATGGGCGTAAGGTCGAGCATTGCGCCGATCATGCGCACCGCCTGGCCTTGAGCATCCCGGATGACGTGCCCGCGGTCGAGGACCTGGGCGTAAGTGCCGTCCACCCTTTGAAACCGGTACTCTTCGCTCCAGCCTGTCAGCCTGCCGTCTATCACGTCGTGGATCGAGGTGACGATGCGCTGCCTGTCATCGGCGTGAATCTGTGCCATCCACCAGTCGCCCGTCATGGCGATGGTGGCGAGCGGATGCCCGTAGACCCGTTCCAGGGCGTCGTTCCACAGGACGTGGCTGTCTTTCAGGTCCCAGTCCCAGATGGCATCGTTGGTGGCCTTTACCGCGAGGCGGTAGCGGGTCTGAGCCTCTTCGATCGCTTGCTCGGCCACGCCGTCGACTGCGGGCTCAACCGCAGTGTCGATCGAGCCCGCCATCGCATTCTGTCGAATGCCGGTGCACAGGCTTTCCAGCCTGAGGGCTTCACTTTTCTTCAATGCCGAACGCAACTGGATGACTTCAGCCTCAAGGGCTTCCCGGGTCAAATGCTTCAAGTGTCCACCTGTAAACGTAACGTTATGACCTGAGACCGGGGGGCGGCATCGGCCCTCCGGGACTGCATCAGCCGGTTTATCCAGCAGTATCGGCGGCCAGCGTTTTACGCTGCATGCTGGCAGAATGCAATTCGGCTTCAGAAAGGACTCGCGCAGAAAGACAAAGGTTCCAGCCACAGGGGTGATTTGCCAGGCCCGACGGGGCGTCTGTTCCGTTGGTTTTGGCGGTGTTGATCGAGCCTGCGGCGATGGGCTGCTCAATGCCCTTGACCTTGCCGCAGTGGAAAGGTCTAGCGTGACCGCTTCGTCTCAACCCTCATCCAGGATGCTTCGTCATGAAAAAGATTGCCGCCGTTGTCAGCGTGATTGCTCTGCTTGCCGTAACCGCCGTCAGGGCCGATCAGGCGGAGGACGTCAAACAGATGCATGAGGCCTACCAGCAATCGATGGGGGCCATGAAGGACGACATGCATCACGGGATGATGAGCGACGACCCTGACGTTGCCTTCGCGGCGGGCATGCTGCCTCACCACGAAGGCGCAGTGGAGATGGCGAAGATCGAGCTCAAATACGGCAAGGATCCGGAGATGCTGGAACTGGCCCGCAAGATTGTGGCGGCGCAGGCGGCGGAAATTGCGCAGATGAAGGCCTGGCTGAAAGCGCATCCGGCCAAGTAAAGCGGCAAAACCCTGCGCCCCTGATCAGGGGCGCTGATGTCCGCCCATGCGGCGTGGCAGGGCAACGCAGGCGCTGCTGCGTGCGCATCAACCCGTGATGTTCGAGTCGATTTTCTTGCCCATGCTGATGCGCGGTTCGGTTGAGTAACCCACAGACTCATAGAACGCCTGGACGCTGGCATTGGTGCTGACGATCTGCAGGTTGATTTTCATGCACCCCCGCAATGTCAGGGCGTGCTCGGCATGACGAACCAACTGCACGCCCACGCCTTTTCTGCGATGTGAGGGGTGCACCGCCACCGCATACAGCCATCCGCGGTGCCCGTCGTACCCGGCCAGAACAGTACCCACCACCTCATTGTCCGTCAGGGCGACAAAGAACAGACCGTCCGCAACCGCGAGCTTTTTGTCGATGGCGAGGCCGGGCGTGTTATGGGCGGTTTCGTAGCCAAATACAGCGTTCCAGAGTCCGATCACGGCCTGGCGATGCAGCGCGTCGGAGTAGTTGGTAATGGCAACCATGGTCAGGCTCCTTATTCAGCGGTAGTGGGCGAAGGGATTTTCTGCGCTGGCACTCGCGACTTATCGTCCCGAGACCAGTGCCAGCCGACAGGCCAGCCCCAAAAAAACCGCACCCAGCACCTGATTCAGGCGCTTGGCGATACGGACATTGGTCGCCAGCTTGTGCCCGATCCGACTGGCCAGGAGGATGACTGCGCCGTTCACCAGTAAACCGATGACATTCAAAACCGTTCCGAATATGAGCATCTGCACGACCAGCGAGGCTTTCGTTGGATCAACGAACTGCGGAAATAACGCCAAGACGAACAGTGCCATTTTCGGGTTGAGCAGATTGGTCACCAATCCCTGCCGGAAAATACTCAGAAGCGGCGTGGGCGCAAGGTCGGCATCAGCATGCAGCGGCGACGGGGCGCTGAACGCTTTCCAGGCGAGAAAAACCAGATAGGCAGCCCCCGCGAACCGCACCGCGTCGTAAGCGGCGGGCACATTGATCAACAATTGCGACAGCCCGAGTGCGGCAGCCAGCGCGTGACAGTAGGTGCCCACCTGAATGCCCGCCAGTGAAACGAAACCTGATGCTCTGCCCTGGCTCATGCTCCGCGATGCAATCAACAGCATGTCCGGGCCCGGTGTCAGCGTGAGCGCCAAGCAGGCGCCAGCGAAAAGCAGTAATACCGAGAGATCAATCATCACGTCCCTTCCCGAGGTCATGTAAACGGCTAGTGCAGGCACGCATGTTACCGGACGGTGGCGCTTCTCTGGAGGGCTTTGCGGGATGACGTCATTCAGTGGCGCCACGACCCATGGGGTAATTCAATGTGCCGTTCAGCCTTGGCCAGCGCGGCCTTCAGCGCCTCCTTGCGTAACGGAATGCAGTAAGCGAGCTTGGCCCGTTCGAATCGCCAGCTTTCATCAAGGTTGCCGGCGTCGACCGCGTCAAATCCCACCTCGTCCAGCAGCTGTATGCCCAGCGCCTTCGCCCCAGGGTCATCGGCGGCCACCGGCAAGGCACGTCGGTCGTGCGCTTTAACTGGGCGAGCATCGCGCATCAGGTCATCGGCCAGGATCGCGTTGAACACCTTCACCACATGGGCGCGAGGCAGATGCTCGGCGAGCAGCCGGCTGGTGGTGGTTTCGAACCTGTCCAGCGCCGGGATAGGGCCATCCTGGTCGGGATAGTAGTTGTTGGCATCCAGCACCGTTTTACCCGCAAGCCATTCGGCGGGCAGGGTTGGGTAGTGCTTGAAGGGAATCGCCACGAGAACAACATCGCCAAAGCGTGTTGCATCTTGGACGGTGCCAATTTGAGCCTGCGGGATCTCGGTGGCCACATTTTCCAGGGTTTCAGGCCCGCGCGAATTGCTGATCATGACTTCATGGCCAGCCGTGATGAACAACTGCGCCACTGCGCGCCCGATGAAGCCTGCCCCGATGATGCCGATGCGCATGTGATAACTCCGATGATGTGCTGGAAGCGGCCATGATGATTGCGAACCAGCGGCAGATAAATAATCATCAGCCGCTTAGTCTCGCTACCAGGAGTGTTGAATCATGGACCGTCTCAGCAGCATGGAAGCCTTCGTCACGGCAGCGGAGTGCGGGTCTTACGCCAAAGCGGCCGAGCGAATGGGGCTGTCGCCGCAGATGGTGGCCAAACATGTCGCTGCGCTAGAGCATCGGCTCGGCGCGCGGTTGCTGAACCGCACCACTCGTCGCCAGAGCCTGACCGAACTGGGCCAGGCGTATCTGGAGCGTTGCAAACACATTCTCAGTGAAGCGAGAGCGGCGGATTCCCTTGGGGAGATGATGAATGACACCCCGCGCGGCAAGCTGAAAATCAGCGCGCCCATCACCTTCGGCTCCTCTCGCCTCATGCCCTTCGTCACGACATTCCTGCGGCTGCACCCCGAGATTGAAATCGATCTGCAGTTGACCGATCGCTTCGTTGATCTGGTGGAGGAGGGGTTTGACATCGCATTCAGGATCGGCCCGGTGGAGGTGTCCAGCCTGACCGCCCGGCCGTTGGCGCCGTATCAACTGGTCGCCTGCGCGGCGCCTGGCTATCTGGCAGAACGCGGTGTGCCGCAACGTCCGCAGGACCTGAGCCAGCATGAGTGCCTGGGCTACGCCTGGTGGTCGCAGCCGACTGACCGCGAGTGGGTGTTCTGCAAGGGCTCAACGGTGGCGCGGGTTCAGGTGGCGAGTCGATTGAGGGTCAACGAAAGCCGCGCGCTGCTCTCGGCCGCGCTGGACGGTTTCGGCATCGTGCTCGGCCCGCTGATATTCCTGGAGCCTGCCTTGCGCAGTGGCGAGCTGGTGCGAGTATTGCCTGACTATGAGGCGCCGAGCCGGCCCCTGCATATGCTGTACACCGGCAGCCGGCAGCGAACGGCCAAGCTGCGCCGGTTTATTGATGCGGCACTGCTGCGATTCGGTTGAGCGCTTCGTGCAGGTGGGCGCCGCGCTTGGTTCGAGGACGCAGCTATTCCGTTTAGTGCCCCCCGGACGACGCTGGCGCCTGTTTCTCCCTCTGGCTGGCTTGTCCTGAATGCCAGACCGGCCAGACCTGTGCAACAACAAACAGCACCTCGAAAACCGTAAACCCGAGAATCAGAAAACTCGCTCCCTGAGCGACTGCATAAAGCTGCCAGATCGCGAACAGCGTTCTCGCCAGTGCGTCGTATAACCCGATGCGGCGGCTCGGTTGCGCGAGGCGCCACAACGACCAGACCACCACCACGCTGCCAAGCAGGTTGGCGAACAGCATCCCGCTGACGTCCAGCACAGGCACGGGCCGCTCCAGTGCCAGAGCGGCCGAAAGCGCGGCAAAGGCGCTGAACACCCATGTTGCAGTCCAGGGCGTCATGAAGCCTGCCGTCATTATCAAGTCGTAAACGGCGCTGCCTCTGACAAGGTGCCTGTTGGTCTTTGCGTTGATCATGATCATCCCTCAGAGTTGAGCCCGCAGGCTAAAGCCTGGTCTTGGGTCCAGAGTCAACGTGAGCATTGAACGTTATGAAAATAGGTGAAGTGGCACTGCACGCTGGCGTGTCTGTGGACGCGTTGCGGTTTTATGAGGAGAAAGGCCTGATCAAACCCCGGCGCAGTGCCAATGGCTACCGGCATTATCCGCAGGAGACCCTGCAGCTGGTGGGGTACATCAAGCTGGCGCAGCAGCTGGGGTTTTCGCTGAAGGAGATCGGCGAAAACCTGCCGTTGCTGTGGAACAGCGAGCAGGTCTCCAGCGACCTGCTCGCTCGATTATTCAGCGAGAAAATCGCGTTGCTGGACGAACGCATCGGGCAGATGCACGCGCTGCGCAATCTGCTGGCCGAGCGGGCCGGGCAGGTCTGTCCGCTGTTGGGCAATGGCGCCGCTGACTCGCCCGGAAGGGCGCATCACCAGGCAATGCCCGGCCGTCCCTAACGCCGCTTTCAGTCGCACAGCGCCTGGCTGCGACGCATCGCTATCGGCCGCACCAGGCTCAGCAATCCTGCCAGGGCCATGGCCGCACCGACCCAGAGCGGCGAGCGCAAACCCAGGCCTGCGTCGATCGTCACACCGCCCGCCCAGCTACCGAACGCCAGTCCGGCGGTGATGACCGAGGTGTGCATGATGTTCACCAGCGCGCCGGGCTCGGCCGCTTTCATGACGCGCGCCACCATCGCAGGATTCAGTGCCACACCGGTCAGTCCGAGGGCAAGGAAGCACATCAGGTTGAGCCACAGATGATCCCCGGCCAGGGCGAAGCCCGATAACGCCAGCACCATGATTGCCAAGCCCCAGCCGACGATCGCCATCATGTAGCGGTCCGCCAGCCGGCCCACCACCCAGTTGCCCAGCACGTTCGCGACGCCGTACAGCGCCAGCAGCGGTGCGACGAATTTCGGCGCGACGCCGACTTCCTGAATCAAAATGGGCGTGCAATAGCTGAAGGCGGCAAAGGTCGCGCCGATGATCAACCCGCTGGTGACGTACGCCGCCCAGAGGGGCGGGTTCTTCATGTCGGCGACTTGTTGGCGCAGTGGCGGTTCGCTGCCGTTGGCGCTCGCCGGCAGGCGCTTGCTCGCCAGCACCGTGCACAGCATCGCCAGCACCACCACCAGCCAGGCGCTCGCACGCCAGCCAAAGTGTTGCTCGACCCATGTAGTCAGCGGCACGCCTACGACCGGGGACAGCATCAGCCCGGCAAGGACCACCGACACCGCCCGACCGCGACGTTCCGGCGTCACGAGGCCTGCGCACACCGTCATGCACAAACCGATGCAGACGGCACTGGAGATGCCCATGACCACGCGAGCAGCAGCGAGCACCAGATAACTTTGCGCGGCCGCTGCGACTGCGCCGGCGACCACATAACAGACGAGCAGCGCGATCAAAGAGCGTTTGTTGCTGACGCCTTTTGACAGCAGCAGGACGGTCACAAGCGGGCCGCCGATCGCCATGCCCAAGGCGTAAAAGGCGATCAGGTTGCCGACCTGGGCGAGACTGACCGAGAACGCGTCGGCCAGTGCCGGCATCATGCCGGCGACCATGAACTCGGCCGTCACCAGCGAGAAAATCGTCAGGCCCAGAAGGTAGACGGTGGAGGGGAGCTTGCTGCGGCTGGACATGGGTTTCCCGAGGGGTAAAGAAGGCCGGCTACCCTAGGGATTGAGACGGGGCAGGTCAACAGGCAATCAAGTCACTGTCCCTAGAAAATTGGGGCTGTTGCATCATCCCGAGGCCCGCGCTTGCATCGCCAGCCATTCGTCCCGCGTCAATTCCCAGAACGTGGAAGCAATTGCTGTATCAGGCAACCCCCTGGCTCCAAACCGAGCCCGTCGTGCATCCGGTTGAGACCGGTACATCGCTCTAGGGCACCTGCCAGTGAGGCTGCGCAGGCTGGTGATGCGGATCTGAACCTCCGTGATCCGATCGAACTCCTGCGAATCAGCCCCGGTCAGAGCATGACGGATGCACCGTCACCCCTTATTCAATCAGCGGCACTCGTTTGCCAAAGGATCTGATCATGATCGGAAAGAAATACCTCCCTCATCTGCTGTTCACCGCGGTATGCGCCGTCAGCAGCTTTTCGTACGCTGCCGAACAGCCAAGCGTGACGATGGATCGGCCGGGAGCAGGGGTCAAGGAAATCAAGGAAGGCGATAACGCCCCTGACCAGTACCAACGTCCGAGCCTCGCCGTTAAAGACTGGCGCGCACGCCACCTGACTGCACCGGACAAGAACCAGCAGTGGGTGGAAATCAAGGACAAATACGCGTTGATTGACATCCCTACCGGGACGATCAAACAGATGGTGCCGAAGGCCAAGGGGCACAAGTAACGCCGTTGGTTGAGACCCCATTTCTCAGTCAACGAATGAAGGCGTGACGTCTGACGCCTTCCCGGCTAAAGCCGGTCCTACAGTGGGCTCACCGCTAGCCTGACTAGATGTGTGTGGTCTGGTAGGACCGGCTTTAGCCGGGAAGAGGCCTGTCGGCGGCCCTTAAGGGCAAATCCCCATCCAGATAAAATTCATCCAGTTGTGGCGGTGATATGCGGGTACCGGACAGCATGGCGTGAACCTGTCCACGGTGGTGAATCTGATGCTGGAATAAGTGCAGCAGCAAGCGATCCACCCGTTCAGGAATAATGCCTGCTGCCCGCACCACGCGCGCTCGACTGCTCAAGACGTCCTCACTCAAGCCTTCGCAATAGGTGACAAGTCGGGCGTCGGCCCCGGATTGGAGCTGGACCAGTTGCTGAATCGACATATTCTCGGGCAGGTTCTGTCGTTGGCCCTTCAGATCAAACGTCAGTGCCGCCAGGTAAAACTGATCGACATCAAGAATGTGCCGCAATGTCAGCTCGATCGAGGGAAAAAACCTGTTCGCGGCGCCAGGTATGCTTCGTCGCTTAAGCCAAGGCATGCCGAGAGCAAGCGCCGGTTCGACCATTGATTATTGTGTGCCTGCGCCAGATAGCTGTTCATCCGAGGGCCCCGTGTAGATGGCTGGAACGACAATCGTATTGAATGTGCGGGCGGTCAGTCACCCACCGTCTCCTTCCCGCGAGTACCGACCCGGCGCGCGCCCGGTGTAGCGGTTGAATGCCACGCTGAACGCGCTCACCGAGCCGTAACCCACGCGCTGTGCAATCCCGGCAATGTCCTCCACGCGCTCACGCAGCAGCTTTTTTGCCAGCGCCATTCTCCACGCCAACAGATACGCCATGGGTGGCATGCCCAATGCGTTCTGAAAACGCTCGAAGAACGTCGAACGCGACAGGGCGGCTTCCCTCGCCAGTTGTTCCACGGTCCACGGGCGGCCCGGATGCCCGTGCATTTGCCGCAATGCCACCGCGAGGCGTTCGTCGCCCAGTCCGCGTAATAATCCGGGTGGCGCCGCTTCGGTGGCGGTGCAACGCAGCGCCTCTATAAACAGCACTTCCAGCAAATGGGCGAGGATCACGTCCCTTGCTGGCCGCTGAGCCCGGGCTTCCCCGGTCACCAAGCCAACCAGCGTCGCCAGTCGGGGCTCGCCGCGCACGTGGATCAGTTGCGAGAGCAGCGAGACCAATAAAGCAGCGTCCGGCGATCCGAAGGTGCAGTGACCTACCAACAACTGAACGTCGACGGGCACATCGGGCGGGCCGACACGAATGTCCCGTGGACGGACCTCGACGGGAACCCGTTCAGCGTCACCCTCCAGAACGGGCTGAAGGCTCATCATCTCGAAATCGTAAGCCGCCGGGATCAGCACAAAGTCGCCTGCCTGCAGGGTCATCGGCAACTGCCCGGCCACCGAAAGCCTCGACTCCCCTTGTAAAATCGCGCAGTAAAAAGGCTGGCCGTGTACGGAGCGCTGCACCCGCCAGGCGCCGGCGCCGTTGACGATTTTGGACAGTGAAGCGCTGGGTTGCAGCAGGGTGACCACTTCAGCGAGCGGATCGAGCATTCCGGACTCCTGCAAAAGAATAGCGGATGGGCGATGATATTCAGTCCGGTTACCACAGCTTATCGTTGCGTCACTGTCAATCACGCGATGGATACACACCATGAAAACCATTCTGATCACCGGCTGCTCTTCGGGCTTCGGCCTGACTACCGCCCAATATTTTATCGACCGAAACTGGAAAGTTATCGCGACCATGCGCACGCCGGATGCAGCGCTTTTCAAAACGTCCGAACATCTGCGCGTGCTCGCGGTGGACGTCACCGACCCAGACAGCATCCAGAACGCGATCGACGTTGCCGGGCCGATTGATGTTCTGGTCAACAACGCCGGCATCGGACTGCTGGGCGCCCTCGAAGGCTGCTCGATGCAGAAGATCCGCAGCATCTTCGACACCAACACCTTCGGCACCATGGCGATGACTCAGGCCGTACTGCCGCAGTTCCGCCAGTGCAGCGCCGGGGTCGTCATCAACGTCACCTCCAGCGTGACGATCAAATCACTGCCATTGCTCAGCATCTACACGGCGAGCAAGGCGGCGGTAAATGCGTTCACCGAATCCCTGGCGCTGGAACTTGAGCCGTTCAACATTCGCGTCAACCTGGTACTGCCGGGGCGCGCACCGGGGACCGACTTCGGCAAAAACGCACAGCCCCGCATGCAGGGCAGCATTCCGGACGCGTATGCCGATCTGGCTCAACGCGTGTTTAGCGAGTGGTCGCAATCGACACTGGTGACCGAGGCCCAGGATGTCGCCGAAGCCATCTGGGGGGCGGCGAACGACCCTGGTTCGCCGATGCGCATCGCGGCGGGCGCGGATGCGGTCGCCTTGATGGGGGAGGCGGACTGACGATCCGCTGTTATCCCGGATCATGCTGCCCATCCGACGAAAGCCCCTTCAAGGGAACTAACAATCAGGAACTCCACCGGTCCAAGCTGTTCCCCGAGCCGGTTGTGACAACCGGCTCACAGGTCGTCAGTTTTCCAGGCAGGAGCAGCGCATGAGCATCACCCCCACTTTTGATATCCGCAATTATGGCGCCAAGGGCGATGCCACTACTGACGATACCGTCGCCATCCAGAAGGCAATTGATGCCGCAAGCGCCGCGGGTGGGGGCAAGGTTTACATTCCTGGCGGCACCTGGCGGGTGTCGGACAGCGACGGTTCGGGTAACGCGCTCGCGCTGAAAAGCAACGTCACCCTCACCGGAGAGGGTGCCGGTGACAGCGTGCTCCAGTTGGCCGATGGCACCGGTTCGAACACCACGTCTCTGCTGGGCGTGGTGGCAGGCAGCACCGTGCGAGACGCCACCGTCAGCAATCTTACGCTGGATGGCAATCAGGCCAACGGCGGTGGGCAGGTCAGTGGCTGGTCCCAGTCGGGGGCCAACAGTACCAACCTGCTGATCGACGGCGTCACCGCGACGAACTTCAGCGGCAGTGGCTTCGACCTGACCGGCGCGTCGGTGCATCTGACAGTGCGCAACAGCACGGCCACCGACAACGCCTCCGACGGGTTTGCAGTGGGAGGTTCGCTGCCCGCACTGACCTTTCAGGACAACCGCGCGCTGGATAACGGCGCCAACGGCATCAATGTCGGCCTGGGCGGCGTAGCGGTTTCGCTGACCGACAACCAGGCGTCCGGCAACGCTGGCGACGGGATTTACGTCCATGAAGAAAGTGGCGTCGACACCGGCTTTTTCAGCGTCATCGGTGGCGACGTCTCCGGCAACGGCGGCGATGGCGTGCACATGCGCGGCATCGAATACGGCGGCGTGTATCGCCTCGACATCCACGGCAACGGCGGCTCGGGTGTCAATCTGCAAGGCACGACCCACATCGAGGTGTCCAACAACGTCATCCACACCAATGCGCAAGGCAATGACGTGCCTGAAGTGGCCATCCGCAACCTGGGCAGCGATAACGGCACGCAGAATTTCGTCTACGACAACCTGATCACCGGCGGCGCCGGATCGACCTGGGGCGTGGCCGAGGTGCCGTCGGACGTGGCGAGCGTGGAAGGCAGCGTGATCTTCGGCAACGTCATCAACGGCACTCAAGCCGGCGACATCAGCGCGGCGGGCAACGCAAGCCAGGTCTACAACAACAGCGATGTGCTGATCGTGCGCGGCAGTGCGGGCGCCGACACGCTGATCGGCAGCCGCTCGGACGAACTCATCAGTGGCGGGGCAGGGCGCGATCGCATCGATGGCGGCGCCGGTGATGATGTCATTCAGGGCGGTGCAGGCGCGGACCGCCTCAGCGGCGGAACGGGCAGCGACGTGTTTCGCTTTACCTCGGTCAGCGACAGCTACCGCACGGCCACCACGTCATTCACCGATCGCATCACCGATTTCAACGACGCCAGCGACCGTCTCGACCTGACCCTGCTGGGATTGTCCGGCCTGGGCAATGGCCACGACGGCACGCTGAAAGCGACCTATAACGCTGGCACTAACATCACCTACCTCGCCAGCCTGGACGCCGATGCCGCCGGCAACCGTTTTCAACTGGCACTGGACGGCAACCACCTGAGCTCCCTGAGCGCGGCGAACTTCTTTTCGTCGATCACCGGCACGGCCAGTGACGACAAGCTGCTGGGGACCGCTGCCGACGACGTGCTGCTCGGCGGTGCAGGTCGCGATACGTTGTCCGGCGACGGCGGCGCGGATCGTCTGATCGGCGGCAGCGGCGGCGACACGCTGACCGGTGGCGCAGGCGCAGATACCTTCGTCTACACCCGCGTCAGCGACAGCCTGCGCAACGATGCCAGCGGCAGCTACGCGCAACGCGACCTGATCACGGATTTCAACAGCAACGGCCATGATCGCCTGGATCTCACCGCTTTGAATTACAAAGGCCTGGGCAACGGCTACGACGGCACGCTGAAAGTGGTGCTGAACCTCGCCGGCGATCAAACGGCATTGAAGTCGCTGGAGCCGGACGCCGACGGCAACCGCTTCGAAATCCTGCTCAGCGGCAATCACCTCTATGACCTGACCGCCAGCAACGTGCTGTTCGCCAACCCCGATGACACGCGCACCGATTCGTCCCAGCCGCTGACCTCGGTGAACGCCACCGGCACGGCAGGCGCCGATACGCTGTATGGCGACTGGGGCAACGACACCTTGTTTGGCCTGGCGGGCGACGACGTGCTGGCCGGCAGCGTCGGCGATGATTTACTGGTTGGCGGTGCCGGCAGCGACAAGCTCACCGGCGGATCGGGCGAGGACACCTTCCGCTTTGATCACATCAGCGACAGCTACGTCGGGGCGGCGGACCTGATCACTGATTTCACCACTGGCCACGACACGCTGGATGTTTCGGCGCTGGGCTTTACCGGCCTGGGCGACGGCCGCGACGGTACCTTGCAGGTGAGCTACAACGCCAACAGCGACCGCACCTACGTGCGCAGCAACGAAGCGGACAGCGCCGGCCAGAAATTCCAGGTCACCCTGGCGGGGGATTACAGCCACAGTCTGAAGGCCGAGGACTTTGCCTTCAGCGCCGCCGTTAATGCGGCTGAGATCAAGGTGGTGGGCGTGGCGGCGCCGATGGACCATGTGGTGCTGTCCGACGCCTGATCGCCTTCAATGCATGGGGTCTCTCAGGCTGCACGCGATCTCATTGCAGGACCGGCATTAGCCGGGAAGAGGTCAGTCCGCACACCCTCGCATTTGCGGTGTGACGCCTGACGTCTTCCCGGCTAAAGCCGGTCCTACACTGGGTTGAGCCAGTCCGACTTCCGCCTGGCAGTCAGTCCTGCCTCACCCAATGACTCCAATCTGTCACACCCCCGCCCCTGAAATGCCACATTGACACCGTAATGTCCTCGCCAATGAGATCGATCTCAAGCGAGTGATCATGAGTGACCTGAAAGACGTCGCACGGGTGGCCGGGGTTTCCAGAGCGACCGCCGCCCGCTGTTTCGCCTCCCCCGAAGTGGTACGCCCGACAACCCGTGACCAAGTATTCGCCGCCGCGCGAGAACTGGGTTTTCGGCCCAATCTGCTCGGCCGTCAGTTGCGCCTTCAAACCACCCAGCTCATTGGCGTCGTCGTGCCGAGCCTGCTCAACCCGGTGTTCGCCGAACAGTTTCAAGCCATGGAGCGCGCCGCGCGGTTGCGGGGCTACAACCTGCTGCTGGCGACCACCGACTACAGCGCCGAGCGGGAAAGCGCGGTGGTTGAAGAGCTGCTGCGCCAACGGGTCGACGGCCTGGTCTTGACGGTCACCGACGTCCACAGCAACCGCGTGCTGCAAAGCCTCAGCACCGAAGACACGCCCTTTGTTCTCGCCTATCACCAGCCCGGCAGCACCGAATACAGCGCCGTCTCGGTGGACAACCGTGCCGGCATGGCCCTGGCCACGCGCTATCTGCTGGAGGCCGGTCATCGACGCATCGGCATGGTCGCGGGGCCGACGCTGCAGTCCGACCGGGCGCGGCAGCGCTACGCCGGCTACTGCGACGCAATGGCTGAACACGGCCTGGCCGCCATGCCCATCATCGAAATGCCCAGCCACACCCAGGCCGACTTCAGCGCGCTCGCGCCATTGTTGCTCGGCCCTGACGCGCCGACTGCGCTGGTCTGCTCCAACGATTTGCTGGCGATCAGCCTGATCGCCGAACTGCGCCGCCACGGATGGGCGGTCCCTCAGCAGCTGTCGATCATCGGGTTCGACGGCATCGACATCGGCACTCAGATGCACCCGACCCTGTGCAGCGTGGTCCAGCCCATCGCCGCGCTGGCGACCACCGTCATCGATCAATTGCTGGCGCAGATTGCCGGCGCCGCCCCGACTTCCCATTGCCTGCCGTGCCACATCCGGCCTGGCGAAAGTACTCAACCCTACAATCAGCCCTACGAGGAGACGCTCCATGATCCGCTTCAGTAAAACCCTGGCGGCACTGCTGCTGTGTGGCGTGGCCAGCCTGACCCAGGCCGCCGAAACCGCGATTTGCTACAACTGCCCGCCAGAGTGGGCGGACTGGGGCACCCAGCTCAAGGCGCTCGCCGACACCACCGGCGTGCAAGTGCCGCTGGACAACAAGAACTCCGGCCAATCCCTGGCGCAACTGGTGGCCGAGAAAGCCGCGCCGGTGGCGGACGTCGTGTACTACGGCGTGACCTTCGGTTTGCAGGCGCAGAAAGCCGGCGTGGTCGGCACCTACAAACCCAAGGGCTGGGAGGACATTCCCGCAGGCCTGAAGGACCCGGAAGGCCACTGGTTCGCGATCCACTCCGGCACCCTTGGCATCATGGTCAACGTCGATGCCCTGGGCGGTTTGCCGGTCCCGCAGAGCTGGGCCGATCTGCTCAAGCCGGAATACAAAGGCATGGTCGGTTACCTGGATCCGTCCAGCGCCTTCGTTGGCTATGTCTCCGCTGTGGCGATCAACCAGGCCATGGGCGGCACTCTGGATAACTTCGCGCCGGCCATCGACTATTTCCAGAAACTGGCGAAGAACGCGCCGATCGTGCCCAAGCAGACCGCCTACGCCCGAGTGCTTTCAGGCGAGCTGCCGATCCTGGTGGATTACGATTTCAACGCCTACCGCGCCCGCTACAAGGACAAGGCCAATGTCGCCTTCGTCATCCCCAAGGAAGGCAGCATCAGCGTGCCCTACGTGATGAGCCTGGTCGCCAATGCCCCCCATCAGGCCAACGCCGAGAAGGTGCTGGATTTCGTGCTCTCCGAGCAGGGCCAGGCGCTGTGGGCCAAAGCGTATCTGCGCCCTGTTCGTGCGATGAAAATGCCGGCCGACGTGGCCGCGCAATTCCTGCCTGACAGCGATTACGCCCGCGCCGGTGTGGTGGATTACCAGCACATGGCCGACGTGCAGGAAGCCTTTTCGGCGCGTTACCTGAGCGAGGTCAAGTAAGTGAGCACCACGGTGTGGAAGGCGCAGAACGTGGCCGCGGGTGGGTTGTTGAAACGGCGTTTGCGCCCGACGGCCGCTTGGGCCCTCGCACCCGCCGCGGCAGTACTGGCGGCGTTCTGGCTGCTGCCATTGGCGCACCTGATAGTGCTCGGCGGACAGCAACGGGACGGCGCCGGCAGCGGTTACTGGCAAGTGCTCAGCAGCCCGCAGTACCTGGGCAGCCTGGCGCAAACCTGTGTGCTCGCCGCCGTGGTGACCCTCGCCGCGCTGTTGGTCGGCGGCATCACCGGCGTGTTTCTCGCCCGTCAGCGTTTTTTCGGTCGCACCACACTGGTGGCGCTGCTGACCTTTCCGCTGGCGTTTCCTGGGGTGGTGGTGGGCTTTCTGGTGATTCTGCTGGCAGGGCGGCAGGGGCTGTTCGCGATGCTCGGCCTGAAACTGGCGGGCGAGCGCTGGGTGTTCGCCTATTCCCTGGCGGGGCTGTTCCTCGGCTACCTGTATTTCTCGATTCCCCGAGTGATCCTCACGATCATGGCCGCCTGCGAAAGCCTCGACCGCAGCCTGGAGGAGGCCGCCCACTCCCTCGGCGCCGGGCACTGGCGGGTGGTGTGTGACGTGATCATTCCAGGGCTCGCGCCAGCGCTGGTGTCCTGTGGGGCGATCTGTTTTGCCACCTCCATGGGCGCGTTCGGCACGGCCTTCACCCTCGGCACCCAACTGAACGTCACTCCTGTGGCGATCTACAACGTGTTCACCAACTACGCCAACTTCACCGTCGCTGCAGCGCTGTCGGTGGTCTTGGGCGCGCTGACCTGGGCGGTGTTGCTGCTCGCGCGGCGCATGGTCAAGCAATCGAGGACGGTCCTGTGAAGCGCTCTTCGCTGTTCATCGCGCAACTGCTGTTCACGCTGCTGGTCTGCGCCTTCATGTTGGTGCCGGTGCTGATGTCCTTGGTGGCCGGGCTCACCCGCAATTACTTTCAGGGCGTGTCCAGCGGACTGACCTTCGACTGGCTCGCGCAAGTCTGGCAGGCCTATTCGCCGACGGTGTGGCTGTCCCTGCAACTGGCAGTGGCGTGTGCGGTGTGCGTCTGCGTGATCGGCGTCCCGGCGGCCTATGCGCTGGTGCGGATGAACAACCGCTTCAGTCGCGCCTTCGAGGAATTGATGGTCCTGCCGGTCGCCATGCCAGGCCTCGCCAGCGCCCTGGCCCTGCTGCTGACTTATGGCCAGTTCGGTAGCTTTCGCAGCAGTTGGCTGTTCATTCTCGTCGGCCATGTGCTGTTCACGTTGCCGTTTCTGGTGCGGCCAGTGATGGCAGTGATGCAGCGTCAGCACCTGCCGACGCTGGAGGAAGCGGCGGCCAGTCTCGGTGCCGGGCCGTTTCGACGGTTCTTCAGCGTGGTGGTGCCCAACTGCCGGGCGGGAATTCTGGCCGGCGTGCTGATGGTGGTGACGCTGTCCCTGGGCGAATTCAACCTGACGTGGATGCTGCACACGCCGATGACCAAAACCCTGCCGGTGGGTCTGGCGGACAGTTACGCCTCGGCGCGGCTGGAAGTCGCCAGCGCCTACACCCTCATATTTCTGCTGATGATCGTGCCGCTGCTGGTGGCGTTGCAGGCCATCAGCGCGCGCCTTTCCCGTGGAGAGCAAAGATGACTGGAACCACGCTGCGCCTGATCGGCTGCCGCAAGGCTTTCGCCGACGGCACCGTTGCCGTTCACGACCTCAACCTGACCATCGAGGCGGGGGAGACCCTGGCGATCCTCGGCCCGTCCGGTTGCGGTAAAACCACCACCCTGCGGATGATTGCCGGGCTGGAGCGGCCGGACGTAGGCCAGGTGTTGTTCGGTGATCATGACGTCACCCGTCTGCCCATCGAGCGTCGCGACGTCGGCATGGTCTTTCAAAATTACGCGCTGTTCCCCAACCTCACCGTGGAAGGCAACATCGCTTATGGCCTGAAGGTGCGCGGCATGTCTGTTGCCGAGCGCAACAAACGCTGCGCCGAACTGCTGGAACTGGTCGGCCTGCAAGAGCACGCCAAACGCGGCATTCATGAGCTGTCCGGCGGACAGCGTCAGCGGGTGGCGTTGGCCCGCGCGCTGGCGCCACGGCCGAAAGTCCTGCTGCTCGACGAACCCCTCGCGGCACTGGACGCGCAACTGCGCGAACGCCTGCGCAGCGAACTCGATCAGCTGTTGCGCGGCCTCGGCATCACCTCAGTGTTCGTCACCCACGATCAGGGCGAAGCCATGGCCCTGGGCGATCGGATTCTGGTCATGCAGCAAGGGCGCATCGCCCAGCTCGGCACGCCGCGCGAAATCTATCAGCAGCCGGCCAATCCTTTCGTGGCCGGTTTCGTCGGCAACCTCAATGCCTTTTCGGTGGCAGGCCGTACCGTCAACGGCCTGAAAGTCAGCGGCGGCGAGCTGCCCTGGGCTGAGGCGAGTGAGCCATCCACGGTGTATTGCCGGCCTGAGCATCTGCGGGTGGTGACGCGCGAAGGGCACCTGCACGGGCGTTTGCTGGGACAGTTTTTTCAGGGCGCGCAAAGCCGCTTGCTGATTGAGGTCGGCGCCGCGCAACCGCTGCTGGTCGACAGCGCCGACAGCGTTATTCATGCGCCGGGCGATCTCATTGCCCTGGCCATCGAGCCGCAGGCGCTGTTCGCCCTGCACCCGTGATCCTTGTTTAAGTGAGTTGAATGTGAACGCCCCGTTTCTCATCGCGCAGATCAGCGATCTGCACCTTAAAGCCGGCAACAAGCTGACCTATGGCGTGGTCGACACCCTCGGCGCCTTGCGTCGCGCGGTCGATCATCTGAACGCCAGCACGCCGCGGCCGGACATCGTGGTGATCAGTGGCGACCTGGTGGACTTCGGTCGGCCGGATGAATACGCCGTCCTGCACCCCGAGCTGGCGCGCCTGAGCATGCCGTATTACCTGGTGCCCGGTAATCACGACGTCCGCGAGCACCTGCTGGCCGAATTTGCCGATCACGTTTACCTGCCGCTCTGTCCCCAGTCGCCCCTGGATTGGGTCGTCGAAGAGCACCCGGTGCGTCTGATCGGACTGGACTCGACGATCCCCGGTGCCCACGGCGGCCAAGTGCTGGACAGCCAGATGGCCTGGCTGGATGACGTGCTCGGTCGGCGCCCGGAGGTGCCGACTCTGGTGATCATGCACCACCCGCCGTTTGTCACCGGTATCGGCCACATGGAGCGCGAAGCGTTCATCAATGGGGCGGCGCTTGAGCAGGTCATCACACGGCACCCGCAAGTCGAACGGGTGCTGTGCGGTCATTTGCATCGGCCGATGCAACGGCGCTTCGGCGGCAGCATCAGCTGCACCTGCCCGGGCACCTCGCACCAGATCGTGCTCGATCTGCGCGACGACGCCCCGGCGCATTTCAACCTCGAGCCGGCGGGCTACCTGCTGCATCGCTGGGAAGCGGAGCAGGGCCTGGTGACCCACAACGGCGTGTTCGGTGATTACCCGGGGCCGTACCCGTTTTACGACGCTCAGGGGTTGATCGATTAGGCACGCCCCATCTCGGTGGACTGTCCTTACGCTTTGGCCTGGCGGCGCCCGAATGTTCTGCGGGCGCTGATGGTTGGCGTACGACTGAAGTGGGTTACCTATAATCAGTCTATAGTCGTTCTATAATCGCCTATAAACGTAGATTTCACCCATATCTATAATTGGTCTATAGTCACTCTATAATTGCCTATAGAGCTGTGCAGAGATCTACAAATGCCTGAAATCCTCTACCACCGTCCCGAGCTGGCCGCCCGGCTCTCCAAGCTGATCATGCAGGTGTCGGTGGGCAGTTCCGCCAGCTCCGGCGTCTTCCTGGCAGCGCCACGGCGTACCGGCAAATCCACCTTCGCACGTGAAGACCTGCGGCCTGCGCTGGAAAAAGCGGGGGCGATTGTGTTGTATGCCGACCTCTGGCAAGACCTCACCAAAGACCCAGGTCTGGTCATCGTGGAAGCGATCCGCGAAGCGGTAGGTCGCAGCGACGGTTTCATCACACGGCTGGCCAAGGCGTCCGGCGTGGAGAAGGTCGTTGTCGGCGGCTTGAACTTCAGCGTGGATAAAATCGGGCTTGGCAGGGACATCGACCTCACCACGGCGCTGGTGGCGCTCTCCGACGAATCAAAGAAGCTCATCGTGCTGATGATCGATGAAGCGCAACACGCGATCACTACCGAGGCGGGTGTGGCGGCGCTGTTCGCACTCAAGGCGGCGAGGGACGAACTCAACAGCTCCCGGCACCACGGCCTGCGAATCGTTTGCACCGGCTCGAACCGGGACAAGCTGGCCATGCTGTGCAACAGCAAGGATCAGGCGTTCTTCGGCGCGTCGATGGTGCCTTTCCCGACGCTCGATCAGAACTACATCGACTGGCTGTGCGCCAATATCGACCTGCCATCTCCGCTCGATCCGGCAGAAGTGTTCCAGCTGTTCAAAGAAAGTGGCTATCGGCCCGAATTGCTTGGCGCAGCAGCTGATGCTATTCGCTTCGACTTTTTCATCGACCCTGAAAATGTACCTGAGCGTTTTGCCGAGCTGGTCCGGGCGCAGGCGGATGAGCTGAACGCGAACCTCAAGAAGGTGATCCACAGCCTGACCCCGATCCAGTCGGCCGTCATTCGCGTCATGGGCAGCATGGGCGATAACTTCGCCCCGTTCGAGGCGCCCACCATGGCGTTGTACGCCACAGCGATGAAGCAGTCAGGCGTTGCCGAAAGTGCCATCAAGGTTGAGGTGCCGGGGGTGCAACAAGCGCTCATTGCCTTGCAGGAAAAGAACCTGGTCTGGAAGGCTTCCCGGGGCGTTTACGCGGTGGATGAGCACGTGATCGTTGATCTGCTCCGTGCCGACGGGCTGCTTGACGGCTTGTAGCGTCGCGGCAGCCCGCAACCGTCACCTCTTAAGGGCTATGGCCTCTTGGACAAGGCACTCAAGGGCAAACTGCTCGGTGTAGGTCATCTGAATCGGGGTGGTCTCGCCCTTGACGGTCCTTTCGCCATCCAAGATGTAGCGGATGCGCTTGTCAGTCACACCGATACGCTTTGCGATCCACGAAGGTGTTTGGCCAATTCGCGAGATCAGCTTGTCAGCGTATTCGGTGGAGGGGTTATAGAGTTCTGCGTTGGGTGTCATGTGACGTCCAGGTAGAAGTCGGGCGGGTGCCCGAGGAGATTGCCACACAGTGTGTCAACAACTGGAGAGTGTGGCGACCTCAATATCACGGGTTTACGCAACATCAGGCTCGGCAAATCTTATGTCCAGCGTACGTGACGACTTGATCATCGCAGCGCACTCATCCCTCGGTACGGGTCTGCTGAAAAGATAACCCTGTATCTGATCGCAGCCATGTTTCACCAGCAGCTCCAGTTGCTCGAATGTTTCGACCCCTTCGGCAATGACCTTCAAGTCCAGCTCATGCGCCAATACGATGACCGCTCGGGTAATCGCCTCGTCTTCATGATTGCTCATGATGTCTTTAATGAACATTCTGTCTATTTTGAGGATGTCGATAGGGAATCGCTTCAAGTAGGCCAGGCTGGAATAACCCGTTCCGAAATCGTCGACCGAAAGGCCTATCCCGTATGACTTGATGTCTCGAAGTATTTCAACCGCCGACTCGGGTTCAATCATCAACACCGACTCAGTGAGCTCGAACTCTAAAAGAGTAGGGTTGATACCGTATTCTTCCAGGATATGTTTGACGATGTTGGCCAGGCCTTTTACCTGAAGCTGCCTGGCGGACAGGTTGATGGCGATGGGTACCAGTCTGATATGACTGTCTTCCCAGCTTTTCAACGTCTCACAGACTTTCCGGATGACCCATTCGCCCACCGGAATGATCAGGCCGGTCTCCTCAAGCATGGGAATAAAATCAGCGGGAGACACCAGGCCGAGCGAGGGATGATTCCACCTTAACAAAGCCTCCAGGCCACTGATGCTGCCATCTGCGAGGCTGACCTTTGGCTGGAAATGCAGAATAAATTCATCGCGTTCCAGCGCACCCCGTAAGAGTGTTTCAGTCTGCAGACGTTTAACGGCACTTTCGTTCATCTCGGCGTTATAAAACTTGAAATTATTACGCCCACTTTTTTTCGCATGGTACATGGCGGTATCCGCATTCTTGAGGATGACGCCGGCGTCATCTCCGTCAAACGGATAATTGGCGATGCCCACGCTTGCTGAAACAAATATGTCCTGGCCGCGAAGGTTGAACGGCTTCTCCATTGCGTCAACAACATGGGCCGCCAGGGATTTGATGAAACTTGCCGAGTAGACAGGGTGTGTGACCACAATCGAGAACTCATCCCCGCCCAGTCGCGCAACCATGCTGTTCTCATCGATGTACTCTTCCAGACGTCGACTCGCCTGGATAAGCAACTCATCGCCCACGGAATGCCCCATGGTGTCGTTCACGGTTTTGAATCTGTCGAGATCGATAAAGATGACGCTTATTGCAGATGGCGCGGAGGCTGTGCGGCTGATTGCAGCGTGCAGGTAATTATTGAGAAACCAGCGATTGGGCAAGGTGGTGAGCGAATCATTTTCGGCAAGATGGGTGAGTTTTTTCTTCGCGTCGTCTCTTTCAAGCGCGGCTGCCAACAGGTTTGCCAATGTCTGGATGTAGCTAACATCTTCACGGGTAAAAACATAGTCAGTGGTGGCATACACCCCAAGAACGCCCTTGAAAACATCCCTGCACGATATATCGACTTCCAGGGTACTTCTGATGCCATGGGTTTCCACTGTGTCATCAGTCAACAGCTTGTAGGTGTCATCAGCTCCATCGGAAATAATGGCAAGCTCAGTCGAAGCGCCCATGCGGCTGGACACTTGGCTCGCGTAGCTGCGGCGGATGTCATCGTGGGTCAGGCCAATCTCAGCGCTGAGGATCACCCCGTGACTCACTTGGTCAACGACTGATAACGCTGCCTTGCTCATTTTCAAACCTTGCGCCGCCGTTAGCGCCGCCAGTTGACCCAGGGCTCTGACGTTTTCCTCGGTCAATGCCTGCTGGCCAAACAAGGCGATCAGGTTTTGCCTTCTGGAGTTATCCAGAATGGCGACCTCGAACTCTTTTCGGTCGGTGATATCGATGTCGATGCAGATATATTTTTCAACGCCGCCCCTGTCATCGAGGATCGGGATGATGGTGCGTTGATGCCATTTATCTGTCCCGGCACGACCTGAAAGCCTGACCTCACCGTTCCACACTTCACGTTCAGGTGTCCATTGCCACGGCTGAGTGGCGCAATACATGCCGTTCCAGACTTCATCGATCGTCAACGCCAGAAGCTCAGCGCGAGAACGCTGGGCGCTGGACACGAATCGTTCGTTAACATAGGTAATACGGCCGGAGGGTGAAAATTCGCAAACGATCGAAACCTCATCCAGGGCATTCTTATGCTGCACCAATGTGTTCATCAACGATTCAATGCGCTGACCAAAGTGATTGCGCATACTGGCTGCCGTACGGTTTACCGCCTTTATGGCCTCCTGTATTTCCACGGGCGCATCGGCCACCAACATCGCTTCTGCTGCCACCGCACCTGAAGCGATTTCCGCTTCATAAGAGTGAAGTTTGTCCAGGTGTGCGAGCGACCGTTTGATCATGAACCCCATCAACAGCAAACTGGTCAGCAGAAAAAGCACTGCCAGTACGGTCGCCTGCACCACCAACGTACACAGTTCAGCCGCAATTTTCTCGGCATTGAAAGACAGGCGCATCACGCCATAATCTTTGCCCCCGATCGTTATCGGACGGTTGACATCGAATAACCGTGCGGCCACCTCGGATTCTATCCACGCAGGGGCTCTTCCAGCAGGCGCCTTGGGTGCCTGCAGACGAATGACGCCACCTGACAGGTCAATAAACATGGCCGACTTGAACGGTGAGCGAGACAGGGTTTTTTCGAGGGTCCTTTTGATGGTGTCGTAATCGCCGATGATGACACTTTCTTCAACGGCCTGTGCCGCCACCTCTATCAGCATGTTAGCGCTGTCTTGTATCTCTTCAATGTGCTGGAGCATCTGGTTTTTATAAAAAAGACCCAGCCCGGTTGTCAGAAATACTACGATCAAAAAGGACAGCATCGCCAATATGCGCGACGTCAGTGATCTGGGCATCAGGCTTTTAAAGAAATTCATTAACAGCCTCTCCCGCTAGGTGTGAGATTGATTACTTATGGTTTGCTGGAGCGCTGTTATAAAAATCACGATAGGACGCATAATCCGCTTCCGTCGCAGGAATAAACTTGATCGGTTCAGGTGCATGGACGAGCTCAGTCGCGTCATGAAGAATTTTGCTGCCTTCACTATCATATTGCATATTAAAAAATGCATCGGCGACCGCCGTCAGTTCTTTTTGAGACACTCTGGGCGAGGCCATGAGGGCTAAGTCGTTAAACAAGGACGAGTTCCACAGTACGCGGAACGACTTGCCTTCTCTCTCGGTGTAGCCGCTGACCAGCTGTGAATTAACCCCCATTGCCTGGGCCTTGCCACTGATCAGCTGGCTGAACGCACCATCCATGTTTCCTGCAAACACCGTAGACGTATTTATCCCTTTCTTTACCAATTCGGCGCTGGTGACTTTGTAAGCGATGAACGCTTCGGGTCCCGGGTACACGACTTCCTGGCCTTCCAGTTCAGCAAGGCTATGGATGGGGGAATCGGCAGGTACCACGATTTGCCCTTCCAGGGGAGGGGCGTCACGGCGACCAAACACCTTCCAACCCATTTTGTCGCGCTCTGGACTGAAAAGATGGTTGGTAAAAGCGAAATCAACTTCTTGTGCGAGCACATAACTGGTGGTGTCGGAGGAGGTACGCCCTAATTTCAGGGTCAGGTTCACGCCGCTTTTGTCGGACACGTACCGAATGATCGGGTTCCAGAAACTGGCTGAGAGATTAAGGTTGTATTGATTGACCGGCGAAAAATTGTAGACTTTAACGTCTTCGGCACTCGCCACATTTGACAACCCAAAAGACAGCGCAATAATAAAAGCTTTGCAGGTTAGGCGTAACGTCACGTGTTCACTCCAGCGGTAGACTAGCTTCTGACCCAACGGTGATTAAAGTTAAATCAAACTCATCAATCCAATATAATCGGCCGGGCGCGGGGGATCTTAAGCACCCTTTGCTTAAATAATTAGTTAAGTCTATTGGATCCACTAATCCGCCCGCATTGGTCCCTGTGATAAGGCCGTTACCCCATACTCGTTTGGATGAGGGAGGTGATTGGAGGAAGAGCCGTTATTCCGACAGTGGATGCATTCCTGATGGTGACGCGTCTGGCCCGCCCGGGCATTGGTCTTGGTAGAAGCAAGGCGACCTGAGTGGGTCAAAGCGTTAGTGTGCGGGTCAGTTACCGCTCAACCACTCGCGCTTCCGAGGGTGGCGGGCCGTCTATACCCGCCGCTTTACCCACTGGCAGAAAACGCGGCAATACGATCATGTGCGGTACTGCAAAGGCCGTTAATACAGCGAACAGCGCGCGGATTCCGGTGCCTTCCTGCAGCAGGAAGACAAGACCTCCAACCAAGATGAACAGAGCAGCGCCCAGGCATATTGGCCAAGTGAGGCGCAGGTAGGCAGACAGGTGAGGCGCGCCCAACAGACGCTGGCGAACCTGGGTCTGAGGCGCGGCGTGCAAGCTATAAAATCCAACAGCGAAGCCGACGAGGGGTGGTAACAGCACCACGGCAAACAGCGTGGCCGCTAACCACAGGCTGCGTTGGCGCCAGGAGGCCAGCAGCAATACCGGTAGCGCGATGACGCCGCTTGTGGCGAGCAACCACGTCAGCCGTTCCGCCAGTCCATGGGGTTCGCCCGAGCCGATGGTTAACGCGAGCAACCGGGCGACCTCTGTCCCATGCACCACTGCCGGACCGCCAATGATGAAGAGCCCCAACGCCAGCGATGTCAGCCGCTCGTGGAACAATTCATCTTCATGGAAAAAATGCCAGGCCGACAGCAGCAGAAACAACAGGAGTGCTGTCGCACTTGCCAGCTGCCAGCAGAGTAGACACCCAAGGGCTGTCGCCAGGTAGGAAAAGAGGAAAGCGGGGCGTCGTGCCGTTGCCACCAGATGCATATCGCTTACCCCGTGGAGAAGCCCCAGGCCCAACCCTACCGCCAGCGCAAACGTCATCTGCGTCGCTGCCCCGGACAGGCTGGCAATCACGGCGGTCGACAGCAT
Source organism: Pseudomonas sp. W2Oct36 (assembly GCF_041060465.1). Classification (NCBI taxonomy): domain Bacteria; kingdom Pseudomonadati; phylum Pseudomonadota; class Gammaproteobacteria; order Pseudomonadales; family Pseudomonadaceae; genus Pseudomonas; species Pseudomonas sp. W2Oct36. The sequence continues at coordinate 95,154 of NZ_JAUERW010000016.1, read as the reverse complement.
GACTAGCCACCCCGTCCTGTTCACTCTCAGGCGCCTGACTTCGCCAGAGCGGCGTGCAACTTGCGCTCGGAGGTGAAGGCGTACACGACCTTGGCCAGGACATCGAGTACCAAGAAGATCCAGATGGTTGCGGCATCGCTTACCATCCATATCCCCTCTGGCCCGATGGCGAAAACAACCGGGTAGATCAACCAGAGCACAGTGAGAAAACCGATATTTTTACGGTACGCCGCGCCAATGGCCGGATGCTGCCCGGCGATATTCGCCAGTGGCTTCCACAGCAGATAAAGCACACCGACAAAAGCCGCGCACGACCAGGCAAAAAATACCCATTTCAAGGTGCCGTAAGGCGCCAACGAGGCGATCAGACCGGCCACTATCATCATCACATCCAGGGTCACGATAGACGCCACGAAGCCGGCTTGGCCTTCCTGCTCACGGCCGCCCAGATACGCCGAACTGACGACCCCGGCCAGCAGCAGAGGCGTGGTTAAGGCCCAGTCGACGTAGCGAGCGAGATAGGTAACGCTGTCGTCCGGTTTGATCAGGTTACCCACGCCCAGGTACATGCAGAGGTAGGCCGTTGCCGCAATGAACGGGACGGCGGAATGGACCAGTGTGTGGCCGCGCAGTGGGCCGCTGTGAGCGCCTTTGGCGTAGATGGCCAACGAGGCAAGCGACATGATGACGAAGCCCAGGAGCAGAGGTATTGGGGTCATTGGGGTGTCCAGATAGTCTATGAGATCCGCTTGGCGACGCCATCTCCCAATCCGAGAAGGTTTTGCCGAGCGCTGCAGTCAGATAGAGAAGTCACGGACTAAAATGGTTCAAGATGTTTCTCGGGTGCTCAAACATTCGGCTGAATGTGCCTTCACCGTTAACACTCACCGCCATGCTCGGCTTTCTGCTCCTTGCGAAACTGCTTCAAACGCCCACTCGCTCTTTGCACCGCCGCCATTTTTTCAGGCCGCTTCATGCGTTTCCACTTTCTGATGTCGTCCTTCGTCCGGCCACAACTCACACACAGATCACCCCTGAGCTGGCACACCGCGATGCATGGGTTTTCAATTTCTTTGGCCATCGTCAGTCACCCTTGACCAAGTCGCTTTTGCCAGTTGCCCTCATGAGCGCGCTGGCATTCCTCTTCGGAGTCAAGGCGAACATTGCGATCGGAGAGTTTCAGGTCGATGCAGGCTTCATTCAACGCAATGGCCGTCAGCTCAAAAATGCGCGCCTTCGCTTCAAGCTGAGCGTGCTGTTTGTCCGCCCGCGTTTCGAACACCCAGATCACCTTCAGGGTGTCAGCCAGCGCATTCAGGTCAGCCGTGTGGGTCAGCCAGGTGAAGCCTTTGATCTCACTTTTTGCTGTCTCGCACGCTTCGGTCAGCGTGGCGATTAACCGGCGTTCGATTCGCGCCAGTTCACGTTTGCCGGGTGGCATGGCAATTTCCTCTGGGGCAGGGCAGAAGCGCTCAATCAGGCCGGTCGAAATTCGACCGTCAGGTGCCTGATTTCATGGACCGGCTGGAGACGTTCACGGATGGTGTCGGCGTTCGCAGTGGCGGCGCCAAGGACGCTGACGATGGCCGCATGGGCTTGGGGGCCGACCCGCCAGACGTGCAAGTCGGTGATGGTGGCGTCTCCCGGTTCTTCAACCAACTGGCGGATCTCCTCGGCAACGTGTGCGTCAGTCTGATCGAGCAATACGCCTGCGGTGACGCCCATCAAGGTCCAGGCCCACCGCGCGATAACGAGGGCGCCAACGATGCCCATGGCCGGGTCCAGCCATACCCAGCCCAGATAACGACCGGCGAGCAATGCAGCGATGGCCAGCACCGAGGTCAGCGCGTCCGCGAGGACGTGGACATAGGCCGATTTCAAGTTGTTGTCGTTGCCATGAGGGGCATGGGGATGGCCGTGATGATCATGCTGATGGTCATGATCGTGCTCATGATCGTGTCCATGGCTGTGCCCGTGGCCCAGCAACAGGGCGCTGACGATGTTGACGATCAACCCGGCAATCGCGATGAGGGTAGCGGTGCCAAACTGAACATCGGTGGGCTGCAAGAGGCGCATGACGGATTCAACGCCGATCCCCAGGGAAACCATGCCGAGAATAAGTGCCGACGCGAAGCCGCCCAGATCCCCTACCTTTCCTGTGCCGAAACTGAAGCGCTGGCTGGAAGCGTTGCGTTTGGCGTAAGCATAGGCGGCCGCGGCGATGCCCAATGCACCGGCATGCGTCGCCATGTGAAAACCATCGGCCAGCAGCGCCATCGAACCGGTGACATACCCGGCGGTGATTTCACCGACCATCATCACCACCGTCAGCGCCACCACCCACAGAGTACGCCTGGCGTTCTCATCGTGCGCCGAGCCCAGGAAGACGTGGTCGTGCAGGTAATTGATGTTCGGACTCTGCATAAGCGGGCGCCTGGATGTGTTCACTTGGAATAACGACGAATGGCTTCAAGCAGCTCTTCGACACCTTTGCTGCGCTCGGCTTCGCTGAGACCAGGATCCGCCACGTGAGCGCGCGCGTGGTCTTCAATGATCTCCTCCATCAGGCCGTTGATGGCCCCGCGAGTGGCGGCGACAAGGTGCAGCGTCTTGGCGCAGTCGAGGTCCGACTCCAACGCCCGTTCGACGGCCTGGAGTTGTCCGGCAATGCGTTTGACACGCTTGAGAAGATCGTTTTTGTTGGCTGCGACATGACCCATCGGATACACCCCTGGCTAGACGGGATGCAGCATAGGGGTACCCCCTATACCTATGCAAGGGTTGGCTCGGGCACGGATCAACGATGGATCACCCCCGACACGCACGCCGGAAATACCGCCGCACATCGTCCAGGGCAGGCACGACCGCCAGCATGCCCAGGACCAGCGAAAGCGGTACGGTCGCGGTGTACCCCACGTGTTTGAACCCGTACGCACCCACCACACCGCCGGTGAAAAAGCTCAATGCCAGAGCAGTCAACAGTTTCAGCCGCCCGCGGTTCGCGACCACTCGCGGTTGCCCGGGCGGTGTAGCGCCGTTCCAGTAGACGAGCTTGCCGAGTTCAATACCGATGTCGGTGACGATGCCGGTGATGTGCGTGGTTCTGATTTCAGCCTTGGAAACCTTGGTGATCAAGGCGTTTTGCAGGCCCATGATGAAACACAGCAGCATGACCGTGAGGGACACGATCAATCCGTCCACGGCCGCCAGCCCGGGGCCCAGAAAGCCGAAGCAGAGTAGTAAAAACGCCTCGAACAACAGGGGCAAGGCGAACGCGCTGTGCAGGCGTCTGCGGCGGGAATAATTGACCATGATGGCCGAACAGGCGGCGCCTGCCATGAAAGACAAGAGGGCGCTGCCCCCGCGCAGCAGCAGGTCGTACGCACCCAGCACCGCGTTATCGGCCATGGACGAAAGGATGCCGGTCATGTGCGAGGTGTACTGCTGAACCGCCAGAAAGCCCCCGGCGTTGATGGCGCCGGCCACAAAGGCCAGGACAAACCCGAGGTGGCGGTTAGCGTCCGGTGTGCGTCTTCGGCCGGTCAGGCTGCGGATGTATCTGATCGCCATCAAAGGGTCCCGTGGCTGCTGAAGTTCCTGACGCCGTTTTCATCCGATCCGTGCAATCACCGCCTTGAGCCTTCAAGACCCTGATAATGACCTGATCACTCACGTCGTCGGGTATAGCTCAGCAAGCGGTCGGACTCGGCCTTCACCACTGAATAGCATTCGCAGCTCAACCGTTCCAGTCGCGGGCGGTCAAGGACCTTGATCTGGCCCCGAGTGTATTCGATCACGCCTTGGCGCTGCAGCTTGCCCGCCGCTTCGGTCACGCCTTCTCTGCGCACACCGAGCATGTTGGCCATCAGTTCCTGGGTCATGGTCAGCTGATTGCCTTGCAGTCGATCCAGCGACAACAGCAACCAGCGGCACAATTGCTGGTCGATCGAATGGTGGCGATTGCACAGACCGGTCTGTGACATTTGCGCAATCAGGGCCTGGGTGTAGCGCAGCATGAGCAGCAACAGCTCGCCGTGACGATCGAATTCTTCCTTGAGTTTATGGCCGGGCAGGCGGAAGGCGCCTCCGGCACTCTGCACCACCGCGCGGCTGGACGTGCTCTCGCCACCCATGAACACGGCAATGCCGACAAGCCCTTCGTTGCCGACCACGGCGATCTCTGCGGAGGCGCCGCTTTCGGTAACCTGCAGCAGGGACACGATCGAGTCGGTGGGAAAGTACACCTGACGCAAAATGTCCCCGGGCTCATACAGCACCTCACCCAATACCAATTGCACCCACTCCATGTGCGGCGCCAGACGCACGAGTTCTTCATCGGCCAGCGCAGCAAGCAGGTGGTTGTCGACGGGCTGCGGCGCGGTGTACATGGTGGAGCTCCAGGAGTGGGGACGACCAACGGAGAGTACTCCAGTGCAGCGCCGGCGCTGGAGGTCAATCATCGGCCGCTTTCGCGTAATCCACCGGCTTGGGGGCTGCCGGCTGCGAACCGCCGCACTGGATGCGAACCCAGCGCTCCGATCCATCGTCCACCAGCGTCAGTGTCATTCCGTCCACTGCGGTGCCGTCCAGCGTCATCGAGCTGCCGGCCGTCTCGCCACGGACCACCTCGAAGTGGTACTGCGTCCCTGCAAAGCGGTAACTCAGGTTGAACCCCGGCCAGTCCTCCGGCATCAACGGCTTCAGCTGCAGCAGGTTGCCGCTGCGCTGAAGCCCCAGCAGTGACTCGACGCCCAACCGGTACATCCAGCCAGCGGAGCCGGTGTACCACGTCCAGCCGCCGCGCCCCGCATGGGGTGCAGTGCCGTAGACATCGGCCGCCATCACATAGGGTTCGACTTTATACGTGTCGATCCTGGCGCTGTTGAGGGGGTCGGCCGGGTTGATCATGTGCAGCAATTGCCAGGCCTTGGCCGTGTCGCCCAAGTGCGCGAACGCCATCGCCGCCCAGACCGCCGCATGGGTGTACTGCCCACCGTTTTCGCGCACGCCCGGCACATAACCCTTGATGTAGCCCGGGTCTTGCAGACCCTTGTCGAACGGCGGATCGAGCAGCAGGACCGCACGGATATCCGGCTTGACCAGGTACTGATCCACCGCTTGCATCGCCCGTTGCTGCCGGGCGGGTGATCCGGCGCCGGACAACACCGACCAACTCTGGGCGATGGAGTCCAGCCGACACTCATCGTTGACTGATGAGCCCAGAGGTTGCCCGTCGTCAAACCAGCCGCGGCGATACCACGCGCCATCCCAGGCAGACGCTTCCAGGTTGTCGCGCAGCTGTTTCGCCTGTTCACCGCAACGTGCAGCGAATTCGCTGTCGCCGTGGCGTTCGGCGACCCGCGCAAAGCGCTCAAGCACATGGCACCCGAAGAAGCCCAGCCAGACGCTTTCACCCCGGCCGAGATAGCCCACGCGGTTCATGCCGTCGTTCCAGTCGCCACTGCCCATCAGCGGCAGACCGTGTTCGCCACGGCTCAGGCTGTGCTCGATGGCGCGGACACAGTGCCGATACAGCGGCTCCTGCAAGGGAGAGAGACCGGGCAGGTCGTAATAGGATTCTTCCCCCGGCCCCAGCGCGCGCCCTTCGAGGTAGCCGGCGGGTTCGTCCAGCACGGACAGATCACCGGTGACCTCGACGTAGCGGCTGGTGGCGGCGACGAGCCACAGGAAATCGTCGGAGCAGGCCGTGCGCACGCCTCGATTGAGGGGAGGGTGCCACCAGTGCTGAACATCGCCCTCGGCGTATTGATGATTGGCGCACAGCAACAGATGCGTCCGCGCAGCCGCCGGATCGGCATGAATCATCGCCATGCTGTCTTGCAACTGATCGCGAAAGCCGATGGCGCCACCCGACTGGTAATAACCGCTGCGGGCGAGAAACCGGCAGGCGATCACCTGGTACATCAACCAGCCGTTGAGCATCACATCCAGGGCCGGTACCGGGGTCTTCACCTGAACCACCGAAAGCACCGAACGCCAGTGGTCTTTGACTTTCTGCAACTGCTCCGCCGCCACCTGCACGCCTTTGTAGCGTTGCGCCAACTGGGTGGCTGCCTGGGGATTTTTCTCCGCACCCAGGCGCAAAATGACTTCGGTGCCTTGCCCGTGTGCGAGCGCCAATGTCACTTGTATCGCAGCGCACGGGTCCAGACCGCCACCGGTTTTTCCCGACAGCCCCTTGTGCCGCATCGCGGCGGGCGACCGCAGGCTGCCGCAACGTCCGATGAATTCGGTACGGTCCGCCGTGACACTGTGATCGACGGTGTCGGTGTCGAAAAACGCCACGCGCTCGCTGAATTCCACCGACCAGGCGTTGCGCGCAAACAGTGCGCCGCTGGCAGGGTCCGAATGGGTGACCACGTGCATGGCTGATTTGCTGCGCAGATCGCCCAGCACCCACTCCACATAGCCGGTCACCGTCAGGTTGCGCTCTCGCCCCGAGACATTGCGCAGCACCAGCCTGGAGAACTTGATCGGTGCATCCAGCGCCACGTAAACCCAGAGCTCGCTGTGGATGCCGTCTTCCTCGTGCTCGAACACGGTGTAACCAAAGCTGTGGCGGGTTCGGTAAGCGCCAGTGCCCGAAGCGGGTTGCGGGGTGGCCGACCAGAAGAGGCCGGTGTCTTCATCGCGCAGGTAAATGACCTCGCCGACGGGGTCGCTCACCGGGTCGTTGTGCCAGGGAGTCAAACGGTATTCGTGGGCATTTTCAGCCCAGGTGTAAGCACTGCCGGACTCCGAGACCACCGTGCCCATCTGGGCATTGGCAATCACGTTGGCCCAAGGAGCTGGCGTGGGATGGGAGGCCGGGGCGTTGATGATGTACTCGTCGCCGTCCTGGCTGAACGCACCGTAAGCGTTGCTCAGCGGCAGCGAAACGCGCAACGGCGCAAGGGCCTTTAATGGCGCTGGCACATGAACCACGGTAGCGACAAACGGCGCGTGCACCCGCACGACGCGGCGGCGGTGAACCTGTTCGGCCAGGGTGCCCAGGCCTTCGGAAAACACCAGCCGCGCGGCGGACAGGATCAGCGTGCGGTCTTCGTTGGACATCTGCTGCGCCATGCGCACGAATATGCCGCCCGGCCGATCCACCAGCGTGGCTTCGCTGCCGGAAGTGACCAGTCCCATGATCGCGTCCTGCAGTTGCTGGCGATAACCCACCTGATCTTCGTTCCAGATGAGGAGGTCCGTCAGCAGGCCTTTCTGACGCCAGTAGGCGTGGGCCTGAATCATCTTCTGGACCAGCTCGATGTTCTCAAGGCTTCTGACCTGCAACAGCACGATGGGAAGGTCGCCTGAAATCGACTGCCCCCACAGGCCCTGCTGATTGCGCAGGTTGGCCGTCAGCACGGTGCTGTCGGCGCGCAAGCCTGCGTTGGCGTAAATCAGGGAAGAGGCCATCTGTTCAAACAAACGGGCGTCGGCAGGGGAAACGTTGAGCTGACGCAGCAGCACCTGGCTGTGGGTCCATGACAAATCGAAGACCCGGTCCGCCAAGTGTCGGTCCCGGTACTTGTTGATCAGCGAGAGGCAGTCTTCGCGGCTGTCCGCCACGCCCGTGACCAGATCGATGGTGCCTTGCTGCCCGGGCTGCAGGGTAATCCGGCAACGGATGGCGACAATCGGGTCCAGGACCGGGCCGGCGCTGCCTGACAGTTGCTCGCAGTCCGGGTCCAGCGCGGCCGGCGACTGGGTGCTGCGGCCTCGGCCAATGAAGCGTGCGCGGTCGGTCTCGTAGGAGATGGCCTGGATATCAACGCCATGGGCCGCCAGCAGGTGGCACATCCACGGCGTGTGTTCATCGCTGGCCCGCGGGCGACGGCTGCAGACGATGGCTTGCAGCGGCAGCAGCAATTCGGTCTGCACGAATAATTTGCTGAACGCCGGGTGCATGGCGTCCGTTTCCGGTGACGCCAGCACCACTTCCGCGTAGGTGGTGATCTCCAGCGTCTTCGCAGACTCCCCGCGGTTGGTCACGTGCAGGCGCCGCAGTTCGATGTTGTCTTCAGGGGAGACGACGATTTCCATGTGGGTGTCGAAACCCAATTCCCGGGTGCGAAACTCGGCGCGGGCATCGCTGAAAATAGCCTCGTGGCTCTCGGCCCGGTGCAAGGTCGGCTGAAAGGCACTGGACCAGACGGCGCCCGTGGCAACGTCTCTCAAGTAACAGAACATGCCCCAGTTGTCCCGGGTTGCATCTTCATGCCAGCGGGTGGCGGCCATGTTGTCGAGGCGGCTGTACCCGCCGCCGGCGCTGCTGAGCATGACGTGGTACCGGCCGTTGGAGAGCAATTGCACCGCCGGGCGCTTATGCCCCGGGTTGGCAAACACCCTCAGGTCGTTCTCCTGCCCGGCGCCGGTATCACTGGCGGCGGGCTGCTGGGCGGTTTGCAGGTAAGGCGCGGCCACTTTCGGCACCCGCTCTTGCAACAGCAGCAGGGCCGATTGCAGGGCAGGGTCCGACTCAAACCGCCGTTGCATCGGCTGGTTGAGCAGCACGCTGGTCAAGGCCAGCAGGCTCATCCCCTGATGATGCGCCATGAAGGACTGCACCCAGGCGTAACGCTGGCCCCGCGGCAGGCGCGCTTCGGTGTAATCGACCGCCTCGTAGAATCCGTAGCGCCCGGAGGCGCCCTTGCGGGCCAGCCGCTGCAGGTTTTTGCAGGCCGCGTCGGCGTCCACCATCAAGGCCAGGACGCTGGCGTAAGGCGCGACAACCACGTCGTCGCCCAGGCCGCGCTTGAGGCCGAGGGCCTGAACGCCGAACGCCCGGTACTGATAATTAAAGTGCGCATCCAGTGTGTAATAGCCCGATTCCGACACCCCCCACGGGATGCCCAGACGTTTGCCGTGTTCGATTTGCACGGCCACCGCCGCCCGGCAGGTCTGGTCAAGCAGACTGCCGTCGTAGTTGGGCATGACCAGCATGGGCATCAGGTATTCGAACATCGAGCCGGACCAGGACATCAAGGTCGGTACGCCGGCGGAGTCACCGAGCAGTCGCCCGAGGGTGAACCACGCCCGCTGCGGAATCTGCCCCTGGGCGATCACCACGAAGTTGGTCAGGCGCACTTCTGACGCCAGCAGGTCGTAATAACCGGTGTCCAGGCGACGCTCGTCGGCGTTGTAGCCGATCACGAACAAGTCGCGCTTGTTGTCATAGAGCAGGGAGAAGTCCATCTGCGCCAGATCGCTCGTCAGCAGAATCAGGCGATCGATCCGGGCGATAGCGTCGAGGGCCGTTCTGCGCACTGCTGCTATGCGCGGGTGATCCTCCGCAGCCCAGTCAGCTTCGTCCAGCCGGGACAGCGCCCGCAGTGTGCGGCGACGGGGTTGGCGGCCGGCCAAGGGCGGCGGCAGTCGATAACGTTCGAGGGCCGCGAGCCAGTCATCACACTGCGCGAGCAAGGCGTTTTGCCAATACACGCCTTCTTCGCTGCCACCGGCTGCCATGGCTGCAACCCGGGCACGGACGGTCTGTAACGCCGTCAACAGCGCACCGATGTCATCGGTTCCGGCGGGCTCGTCGAGCAGGGGAAAGAGCGCGGTCAACGTGCCAGCGGTGTCCGTCGTTTCAAGCAGCGTGTCCAGCGTGATGCGCAGGCCCTTGAGCATGGCGGCATCGAACACCGCAGCGTCGGGCAGCTGGATCAAGCCGGCGCGCAGAGTCAGCAGGTGCCCGGCCAAGTTGCCGCTGTCAACGGTGGAGATGTACTGAGGGCGCAGGGGCTTGAGTGTCTGCGTGTCATACCAGTTGTAGAAATGTCGTTGGTACCGCTCCAGGCTGTCCATGGTGTCCAGCGATGCGGACACACGCTGCAGCAGTCGGTCGGTGCTGAGGTAACCGAAGTCGTGGGCGGCCAGATGCGCGAGCAGCGCCATGCCCATGTTGGTCGGCGAGGTCCGGTGGGCGATCACCGATTTCGGCTCCTCCTGAATATTGTCAGGGGGCAGCCAGTTATCCTGGGGCCCGACGAAGTCATCGAAGAACGCCCACGTCCGCCGCGAGAGCACCTGCAGGAAGCGCAGTGCGTGCACCGAGGGCTCGAACACGGCATTTTCCGGCATCGCGCTCAGGCGCCAGGCGATCCAGGGGCCGGCAGCCCAGGCGAGCAGGAACGGCATGGCAATCAGCAGAGCCAGCGGGTCATTCATCAAACCGGCCAGCCCGCAGAGGGCGAGGGCAGGGCCTGCCCACATTTCGCGGTAGAGTCCCGGCAGCGGGTTCTGCGTGTTGCGCTCCACTTCCCGGGAGGGTTGCCACTGCAATAACAGGCGACGGCTGAACAGGATGCGCCAGAGCGAACGGGCAATGGCGCCCACGCTGTAATACATCTCGAACGGCAACCATGCGACGGTGGCAGCGATCTGGGCGAGGTCCTGCCCCAGACTCCTGCACAGCGCGGCCAGGTATTGCCGGTAAGGCACGTTCAACGGCGGTTGCAACCCGTCGGTCAGGGTCCTGAGCAACGGTTGCATGACCAGCAAGCCGACCACCGCCAAGGTCCAGGCCAGCGGTTCACTGCTGGCGAACCAGCCCCAGGCCAGCATCAGCAACACTGCCGCCGGCTCAAGGCTGCGGCGCAGGTTGTCGAGAATCTTCCAGCGGGCCATGACATCGAGACGGTTGCGTGCCCATTGGCCGCGGGTGTTCAGGGTCCAGGGCAGAATCCAGGGGATCAGCTGCCAGTCGCCGCGAATCCAGCGATGGCGTCGCTTGACGTCCACGCTGTAGCGAGACGGGTATTGCTCGTACAACTGCACATCGCTGAGCAGGCCTGACCGGGCGTAGCAGCCCTCGATCAAATCGTGACTGAGGACCTGGTTGTCCGGCAGACAGCCCTCCAGCGCACAGGTGAACGCGTCGACATCGTAGATGCCCTTGCCGATGAACGAGCCTTGTTTGAACAGGTCCTGGTAAATGTCCGAGACCGCCCGGGTGTAGGGATCAACGCCGCCGCCACTGCCAAACAGGCGCGAATAGATCGAGCGGGGGGTGCTGGTCAGGCTGATGCCGACCTGGGGTTGCAACAGCGCGTACCCGGAAATGACACGCTCACGTCGCGCGTCGAACACCGGGCGGTTCAGCGGGTGCATCATGGCGGCCACGCATTGGCGGGCAACCTCTCCCGGCAGGAGCGTGTCGGTATCAAGGGTCAGCACATAACGCACCGCGCCAAGGGCAGAGGTGTCGCCCACGATGGTGGTAAAACGGTTGTCGTCCGCACCCCGCAGCCAGGCGTTGAGGTCAGTCAGCTTGCCGCGTTTGCGCTCGTGGCCCATCCAGGCGCGTTCACTGGCGTTCCAGCGGCGCGGGCGGTGAAACAGGAAAAACCGCGCGGGCAGTTCGTCCTCGTATTTGCCGTTGAGTCGGTTGATCGCCGCCGAGGCATAGTCGAGCAGGTCTGCATCCGCTGCCTGCACTTCGGCCGGCGCATCGAGAAAGTCGGTCAGCAGCGCGAAGAAAAGATTGCTGTCGCGATTGGCGAGGAACCTGACTTCCAGGCCCTCTACCAGGTCGTCGACGTCCGCGCGCGAACCGATCAGCGTGGGAATGGCGACCAGCGTGCGCGCTTCATCGGGAATTCCGTTGGCATAATCCATCTTCGGCAGCATGGCGGGCAGCAGGCTGAAGGTGACCAGCCAGTTGATGAGGCTGAAGGCCAGGCGACTGGTCATGACCAGGCAGGGCACGGCCAGTGCGATGAGCGCGAGATCGGGCAACCCGTCCCGGTGTGCCGAAGACAGCAGCGGCAGTGCAAAAATAATGGTCAGGGCACCGGCAGGTGCCAGGTAAAACGTCAGCGGTGAGCTTTGCAGCAGGCGTTTCCAGCGTTCGTGAAAGGGCACACGGGCGCCCAGCTTTTGCTCGAGCACCCCAATGCCGGGGCCGACCAGGAAATACCCGATATGGCGGGCGAGATCGTCTCCGGCTGACGCGTCCCGGTGTTCTCGGGAGAGCGCCACAACGGTCTGCGCGACGGATATTTCAGTGCGTCCACTGCGCCTGGCCAGCCGTTCGATGACGTGGCGATAGCTGTCGCGGGTGGCGAAGTCCATGCGCGGATAGACCTCGGCCGGGTCCTGTTGAAGGGTCTGCTCGACATGGCTCATCCCTTCGACGAACTCGCGCCAGGGGGTCGCTGACAGCAGGCGCAGGCTGGCGATGCTGTTGCTGATGGACATCTGATCCGCCGACTGCTGCTGCGCATCGAATTGCACCTGTCGCTCGATGCTCGAACCGGTCTCGGCGAGCAACTGCTCGATCCAGTTGAGGGGCAGCGCCAGGGCAGCGCTTTGACCCTGCAACCGACGGGCGAACTCGGCAACGAAAGCAGCGGTCGTGGGCGGGGACGAATGGGCCATGTCAGCGACAGTCAGCACCACGCTTTTCACGTCGTGCTCGGACACCTCGATGAGCCGCTCGGCCCAGTCATCCGCCAGATTGCGATCGTCCCAGTTGGCCATGACCCGGGAGGCCACCCGCCGCAGGTTTTCGATCAACGCCAGGCGCAGCATGATCGGGATGGCCCACAACTCGCCCAGCGCCAACGGCATGACCGTCTGGTACGACACCACGAAGCGCGTAAGGCTCAGTTCGTCAAAGCGGCCATCACCGTGGGAAATGGTCTCCAGGGCAATGTCGTACACCCTCGGCAAACCGCTGGAGGGCCCATTGCTCAGGCGCGGCAACTCACGGCTGTAACCCTGGGGCAGGTGCGACCTGGCTGTGCGGATGTGATCTTCAATCAGGAAAAAATTATCGAGCAGCCACTCGGCGGCGGGGGTGATCCGGCGGTCGGAGGCCTGGGCCTCAGTCAACGCGCTGCAGCTTTCCTTGAGCAATGCCTCGTTGTCATCCAGCCTGCCCAGCAGGAAGTCCCGCGTGGTCACTGCACCGAGCTGATGCTGAGTGGCCAGGTCTATGCCGTGGCTGGCCATCTGGTCGGCGTTGAAGAGTTCGGCGCGCAGCAGTCGCTCGTAGGCGAACGCCAGCTTCGGGTGGGCCCCGGCGCGACCCGCCAGCCTGACCCGTGAGATCGCCTGTTTGGTGCGTGTCCATGTGCTCGTCATTAGTTTCCCTGAAATGACTTGCACTCCGGCGGACGCAGCGTTTTGGGCGGTGTGCGCAGCGGAGCGCCGGCACTGATGTGCCCTGGTGAACGATGCGTTCAGACCACGACAGTGTGAGTACGCTTTCTCAGGGCTGTCTGTTCGCTGGCGCACATAGCGTCGCGCGCAAGCCTTTCCCGGCGCGGTTCTCCATGATGATTTCCCCGCCCAGGCGCCGCGCAATGGTTTGCACGATGGTCAGGCCCAGGCCGACGCCCTGATCATTGCCGCGGCTGTAAAAGCGTTCGAACAGGCGCTCCCGCTCGGCTTCGTCGATGCCAGGCCCCTCGTCGGCAACGCTGAGCCGGAAAGCGCCATCGCCGAAGCCCAGGGTCACACTCACCTGACCCCCTGCAGGCGAGAAATTGACGGCATTGGTCAACAGGTTTTGCAGCGCGATGTCGATGGCAGCGAAATCGGTCGTCACCTCACGGGACGGCTCAGCGCATTCGAACACCAGTTCCAGCCCTCGGCTCAATACCCACGGCGTCATCTGCACCAGGCTGTCGCGCACGGCAGCGACCACGTCAGCGCTGCGCGTCGGCACGGGCCCCGCGCCGGGCTCCAGTCGTGCGATGGTCAGCAGCTGATTGACCAGGCGTGTCGTCCGATCAACGCCCACGATCAGGTAGCTCAGGGACTCATTGCGCTGCGCGTCGTCGCGCGCTTCGAGGACGTTCTGTGCATGCACCCGCAGCACCGCCAGCGGCGTGCGCATTTCATGGGCGGCGTCGGCGATGAAGCGTCGTTCACGGCTCAGCACATCCTGAATCTGTCCGAGCAATCGGTTCAGGGCCGCTTGCATGGGTTCCAGCTCGCTGGGCAGGGGCGCCAGTTGCAAGGGTTCGAGGGAGCCCGGATGACGACCGCGCAGGGTGGCGGCCAGATCGGCCAGCGGCTTGAGGCCCCAGCCAATGGCCAGCCAGATCGCGCCCATCAGCAGCAGGCTGCCGATCAGATTGGGGATCACCGTGTGGCGAACGATGCGGTTGACCAGGTCCGAGCGCACGTCGTCGCGCTCGCCAACCCAGATCACCAGGTCATGCTGCGCATCCCTGAGCACGAAGGTGCGCCATTCATGTTTGCCCAGATCATTGATGTCGCTGAAGCCGGTGTATTGAGGCGCATGGGTCAGGGTCGGTGCGCTGGGGGTGTGCACCAGCAACCGGCCTTGAAGGTCCCAGACCTGAAAGGCGATTTTGCTCTCGTAGGGGTGGCCGTCGACTCGCGGTTCGGCCTGAGCCAGGGCCTGATTGAACGCCTGGTACAACTGCGCATGCTCCTGCCGCGCCAGGGGCATGCGCATCACGCCCTGCAGCAACCGGGCGTTGGTGGCGAGCTGGGCATCGTAGACTTCGGCGATTTCGTGGTTGCTGTCATGGAGGTTGACCAGGGTCAGGATCAGCAGGCCGATCAGCACCAGTCCAAGGATCAGGGTCAGCGTGCGGCGGCGGATCGACGTCACGGGCGATCCTCCACCAGGTAGCCGACGCCGCGTACGGTGCGGATCAGCTCGCTGGAAAACTTCTTGCGCAGGTGATGGATGTGCACTTCGAGGGTGTTGCTCTCTGCTTCTTCGTTCCAGCCGTACAGCAACTGCATCAAGCGTTCGCGGGTCATCACCCGGCCCGGTGGCGAGAGCAGTTCGTATAACAGCTGGTATTCCTTGGGGGTGAGGGCGACGAGATCATCCTTGTAACTGACTTGCTGGGTGGTCGGGTCCAGGCGGATGCCCGCGTGCTCGATCGTGACCCGCGCGCGCCCGGCACTGCGCCGCAACAGCGCCCGCAGGCGGGCCTTGAGTTCGGACAGGTCGAAGGGCTTTATCAGGTAATCGTCGGCCCCTGCGTCGAGGCCGGCAATGCGGTCTTCGGTGGCGTCCCGTGCGGTCAGGATCAGCACCGGCAGCGCCGAGCCACTTTCACGCAGGCGCCGCAGCACCGCCAGGCCGTCCAGCCTGGGCAATCCGAGATCGAGAATGGCCAGATCGAAGACCTCGCTCAACAAGGCATGGAGGGCGCTGGCGCCATCTTTCACCCAGTCCACCGTGTAGCCTTCGCGACTCAACGCCTGATGAATGCCCTCGCCGAGGGCGACATCATCTTCAACCAGCAGCAAACGCATGAATGCTCCGTCATTTCAGTTTCTTGTTTACGTCCACCAGCAATAGCTGGATATCTTTACGGCGTCCACTGTCCGCCACTTCGCGACCGGGCCGGGGCGCGGCGAGCAAGGCTTTTTCCAGCGCGTCCTTCGCCTGGGCATAGTGACCCTGGCGGTAGAAATGATCGCCCCAGAAGTACAGCGGATCGATGCCGTCGGGATTGAGCTTGAGCGCCTGCTCCAGGAGTGCTTGGGCCTTATCCGGGTCGCCGAACCCGATGGGCCACCCGGGCACTCGATCGTACAGCGCAGCCAGGCTGGCGTAGGCGGAGCCTTGCAAGGCATTGGGGTCCAGCGTCATGGCTTTCTCGAGGTCGGCTTTGGCCGTTTTGACTTTGCTCAGGGCACCCAGTCCGCCCTGGGCACCGGCCCAACTGCTGGTGACAATGCCCGACCATATCCAGGCCTCGGCGACGGCGGGACGCTGCTGGGTGAAAGCGGCGGACGTGGCGGCCAACTGTTCAAATGCCGCGACGCGCTGGTCTTCCGGCAACTGGTATTGAATCCGTGCCCACTCCTGCTGAATCCCGGTCAGGCGTTGCTTGTCCGGTGCATCCAGTGCCCATACCGGTAGGGCGAGGGTGGCGAGCAGTACGACGAGTAGACGTTTCATGGCTTGGTGCTCTTTTCGTGAGTGGCGCTGCTGAAGCGGCGAATGAGGGGCAGGTGTTTGCGCAGCCCGCGGTCCACCACGGCAGGCAGCAGACTGTTGAGGCGTACGAAGAACTGTTCAGGCCAGCCCATGTAAAGCTCGCGCTGATTGCCGACAATGGCGCGAACAACCGCGGCGGCGACTGTCTGCGGATCGTCCTCGGCGGTTTTCAGGGCGGAGTTGAGGGCGCGCGCTGCGGGACTGTTCATCGTTGTGCGGGTAGCGCGGGGCGCGACGTACAGCACGCCCACCCTCGTATCCGCCAGCTCACGGCGCAGCGCTTCGGAAAACCCCCGCAGCGCAAACTTGCTCGCGCAATACGTGGCGTAACCGGCATAGCCGATCGAGCCATAGGTCGAGCCGACGTTCACCACCATGGCGCGGCTGGCCTGGCGCAGCAGCGGCAACAGCAGGCTGGTGAGCTGGATTGGCGCGTTCAGGTTGATGTCGAGCATCGAATCGATCTCGTGCCCTGGCAACTGCTCCAGCATGGCGAAATGATTGACGCCGGCGGCGTTGATCAGCAGGTTGACCCCGCTCATCGCTTGCGCCGTCATCAACACGTGCTGACGACCTTCGGCGGTGGTCAGATCGGCCTTCACCCAGTGCAGTAGATGCGGGTACTGCTGTTGCAACGGCAACAGCGGCTCCTGATGGCGGCAGACGGCGAGCACTTCGGCGCCATGGCTGCACAGCGCCTGAGCAATGGCCATGCCGATGCCGCCGCTGGCGCCGGTCAGCACCACGCGCGCTTCAGACAGCCGCATGGTCGAGCTCCTTCAAAGGTTCGGCCTGGGCGAGGGGTAACTGACGAAACATGTCGGTGTACAAGCCGTAGACCACTTTCGAGGCTTTGATTACGGCCGCCTGATCCTCAGGGTCTTCAAGGCGGTCCATCAGCGTGCGATAGGTTTCCATGTGGCCGACATCGAGGCTGCCATGGGAACTCAGGTAGCTGAATGCAGTGGCCGGCAGTGCCAGGCGCTGCTGAATGCTGCCGGCGGCATGGGTCGCCAGGGCGATGCTGGTGCCTTCCAGCACGTTGACCATGCCGAACAGTCCCACCGGGTTGCCCCGGGCGATGAGGTCGTAGAGGTAGGCGACCATGAGCTCGATGGGCAGACCGGGCGTACCCTCGCGCACGGCATCGGCATCGCCACCGCAGGCGCGCAGGTCGTTGAGGATCCACTGCTCGTGGCCGTATTCGTCCTCGATGTACTCGCACACCGCGCCCCGCAGCCATTCCAGCCGGGAAGGCAGCCGCGCGCCACAGGCCATCATCAATGGCACGGTATGCCGCACGTGGTAGTAGGCCTGGGTCAGGAAGGCGCGATAGCTCTCCAGCGAGACTTCACCGTGCAGCGCCTGATGAATGACGGGCAGGTTGAACAGGGTCTCGCGCTCGGTGCGGGTGGCGTCTTGCAGCGTTTGGAAAAAACTCATGATTGAAGATCCTTTGCTCGCGTGGGCTCGGTGAAAAGATGTCGGTAGTTCGCCAGAATGGCGTCGCGTCGGGGTCGGCCGTTGGCGGTGACCATGCCATTGGCGGCGGTGAAGGGCTGATCGAGACGGGTCCAGCTGTGGACGCGTGCATAGTCCGGCAGTGCCTGGTTGGCCTGCTCGACAGCCTGTTTGATCTGCAGGTCGGTGGTGTCGGGGCGCAGCGGCCACACCAACGCATGATTGCGTGACAGGGCTTCGCCGTAGACAAACGCCTGGGCGATCCGACCGCGTTGGGTCAGCTCCGCCTCGACCCACTCAGGGTTGACGTTGCGACCGTAGCTGGTCACGAACTGATGCTTCTTGCGGCCGTGAAGGTAGAGGTAACCGTTGGCGTCAAACTCACCAAGATCACCGCTCGGCCACCACTCCGGTGTGGGTTCTGCCTCGCCGAGATAGCCCAGCATCCGCGACCCGCGAATCAGGACCTCGCCGTCTTCGGCCAGGCGTATCTGCACATGGGGCAGGGGTCTGCCAACGCTGCCGGGATGGTGGGCGTCCGGGCGGTTGAGGGCCACGACCGACGCGCACTCCGACAGGCCGTAGCCTTCGTACACCGGAATGCCAAGGGCTTCGGCGCGCAGCAACAGTTCGTGGGTGACTTTGGCGCCGCCCACCGCGATGAAACGCAGCGCTGCCGGGTTGAACGCGCGCATTTCGCAAGCGCTGACCAGCAGCAACAACAGCTGCGGGACAAGGATCATGCTGTGGGGCTGTCGCACCGCCAGCGTCGACAGCAGACGCGGCAATTCCACACCGCTGGCCCCTTGAATGCCCAGGGTTCGCTGGCTTGGCAGGCTCAGCATCGCCCCGGCGTAAAGCGCGGCATAGCAGCCGACGTTTTCCAGCAGAATGGCCAGAGGCAAGAGTGAAAGGTGGTGGGCGGGCTGGCGAGACTCGCTGGCGCGCTGCACCTCCATGGCCACCGTCAGCACGCTGGTGGCGTCCAGGCAGACGCCTTTGGGGGTGCCGGTCGTGCCAGAGGTAAACGTGAGCTTTGCCGTGCCCTCGGGCAGGGGCGACGGCTGACGGTTCGTGCGCAGCCAGAACCCCTCCTCATGACGCAATGCCGAGGAGGCGAGTTCACTGGCGTACTCGTCGTCAGCAATGACCACGTCAGCCTGGCTCTGCTCCAGGCAATGACGGCGCTGGGCTGCGCTGAAGAACGGCGGCAGCGTCACACAGGCCAGTCCTGCGAACAGAATCGCCAGGTCCCAGATCAACAGGTCCGGGCCATTCTCCAGGGCGAGGGCCACGACCCTGGCGTCCAGGTCCTTGAGCCTCTCCTGGCGCAGATTGATTTCGGCGTCCAGCTCGGCATAACTCAGTTTCAGGTCGTCGCCCCACAGCGCACACGCATCGGGCTGCCCGGCGGCGAGATCAGCGATGCGTTGGCGGAATCTGCTCAGTTCAGGCGACATGGCAGCTGTCCTCCAGGGTCAGGGGCAACCCGAAGCGTTCAAACACGCCGCTGCTGCTCAAGTGCAGGAACCCGGAGCGGATGTCGCCGACGTGCACGCTGGGTTGAGAGTCGTAGTAATTGCCCCAGGCGTGCCGGTCTTCGCCCAGGCGCAGAGGGTCGGCGAGGCACAGTGTAAGGGGGCGCAGGCCGAGGCGATTGAAGCTGTTCACCAGTCCGGCGTTGCCGGTGAACGCCACCCATTCCAGGCCGCTCATGGCGAGCAGCCAGGTCACGGCGATGATGCTCAGCCGCGCGCTGCCCAGGTTGCTGGCGGCGAGGTTGCCCACTTCGACGATGCCCTGACGGTCCACGGCCCTGCCGGCACTGGCTTCGATCATCTGCTCGACAGGCTGATCCAGATAGTTCTCCAGGAACAGTGCGCCGGAGGTGGCTACACGCACGCCGGCCACGGCGCAGAGCGTGCCGGTGTTGTCGTGGAGTCCGAACAACTCCGGCATGAAGCTACGGATCTCGGCGTTGTGCGCCTGGCGGAAGCGATGCTGGATGAACGTCTCGTAGGCGTCGCGCAGTGGCTCCTGAGACAGCGCACGATTGAGCGAGAGGGCCGGTGATTGCGCCGTGCCGAATCCCATAGGCAGGAAATCCAGAGGCAGCGCGCTGGACGGCATTGAGTTCGGTGGTAATCGGTTATTCCAGTCCAGACCCTGCATGGGTGTGGCTCCTCCCCAGTGGTGATGGGGTGGAGTATCGGGGTCGATTCTTAACGAAGTCTGAAGGTGAGAAATTTGCCTGGCCTGGCTTTCCTGCTGATCTTTGCGACGTCTTCAGACTGCCTTAAGGCAGGGGCCTCAAGGTTCGCGGCATCAAGAAACATTCCTCCACTCAGCGAGCGCCCCGGCATGGTCCGCGACAAGACCCTGCGCCGCATGCTGCCGTGGACGGCGGAAAAGCGTTAAGCGGTCACCGCTTTTATCACTCCACCGCCACCCAGTGATCCGCCGCCACCGCCGAAAACCGTTGCACCGGCGCGACAAAATCCGCTGCCTTGATCGGGTCAGGCCGTTCCAGCTCTTTGAGCAGGCTCTTGAAATCCCGGCGCCGGCCCACTTCGGGCACCGGCACTGCGGCGAGCAGGCGGCGGGTATAGGGATGCTGCGGGTTGTGCAGGACCTGATCGCGGGCGCCGATTTCGACGATACGGCCGCCGTACATCACCGCCACGCGGTGGCAGATGCGTTCGACCACGGCCATGTCGTGGGAGATGAACAGGTAGCTCAGCCCATGCTCGGCGCGCAGCCGTTCCAGCAGCGCCAGCACTTGCGCCTGAACCGACACGTCCAGCGCCGACACCGATTCATCCGCGATGATGACTTTGGGGTTCAGCGCCAGTGCCCGGGCGATGCAGATGCGCTGGCGTTGGCCACCGGAAAACTGATGGGGATAGCGTTGAAGGGCGTCCCGTGGCAGGTCGACCTGTTGCAGCAATTGCGCCACACGCTCGCGCCGCTGGGGTTCGGGCATCTTGCCGTGAATCAGCAGCGGCTCGCCCACCAGATCGAACACGGTCTTGCGCGGATTGAGCGCAGCGTACGGGTCCTGAAACACCATCTGCACGTCGCGGCGCACCCGCTGCAATGCGTCACCCTGCAAACCGTTGAGTTCCTGCCCCAGCAATTTCACGCTGCCCTGATAGCTGAGCATGTTCATCAAGGCCTTGCCGGTGGTGGACTTGCCGCAGCCGCTTTCGCCCACCAGCCCCAGGGTTTCGCCCTGACGCAGCTCGAAACTCACGCCCTCGACCGCATGCACGGTGCGCGGGGTTTCGAACCAGCCGTGGCGCAAGGGGAAGCGCACGCTGAGGTCCTGAACCGCGAGCACTACCGGCTGTTCCGTCATGACATCAGGCGGCGGCGCACTGCCCAGCACCGGCACCGCGGCCAGCAATTTGCGCGTGTAGGGCGCTTGCGCGTCGGTGAAGACCTGATGCAACGAACCGCGCTCTTCCATGCGGCCCTGGTTCATCACCACCACTTCATCGGCCATCTCGGCGACCACGCCCATGTCGTGGGTGATGAGTAAAAGGCTGGTCGCGAACTGCTGCTGCAACTCGCGCATCAGCTCAAGGATCTGCGCCTGAATGGTCACATCCAGTGCGGTGGTCGGCTCGTCGGCGATGAGGATTTCCGGCTGGCAGAGCATCGCCATGGCGATCATCACCCGCTGGCGCATGCCGCCGGATAACTCGTGGGGGTACTGGGTCAGGCGCTTGTCGACCTGGGGCATGCGTACGGCGTCAAGCATGGCCCGGCAGCGCTGGTGAATCTCACTGCGACTCAACGCCTCATGCCGGCGCAGGGTTTCCGCCAGTTGCTGGCCGACGGTCAGCAGCGGGTTCAACGACGTCATCGGCTCCTGAAAAATCATGCCGATGCGCTTGCCACGCAGGCTTTGCAGGTCCCGTTCCGGCAGGCTCAGCAGGTCGCGGTTGTCGAACAGGATCGCGCCACCGGGAACGCTGGCCGCCTTGGGCAGCAGGCCCATGATCGCCAGGGACGACAGCGATTTGCCACTGCCCGATTCACCGGCGATACAAAGAGTGCGGCGCGGGTACAGGGCGAAACTCAACTCATCGACCACCCGCCGCCGTGACGCGCCGCCACCGACGTCGATGCTCAGCCGCTCCACCGACAGACTCGGCTGATCGTCTGGCTTCACTGGAACACCACTTTCGGAAAGTAGAACGACACCACCCAGTTCGGCAGGTCGACGATTTCGCTGATGCGCAGATCGCCGCACACCGAGCACAGCATGTACGCCTGTTCCGCCGGCATGCGGTGCTCGCGGCACAACCAGTCGATGGTGTTGGCCACGGCTTGGCGGGCGGCCTGCATCAGGTCCGGGCCGATGCCGGTGAAGGCTTCGTAGCCGGCGCTGTCCAGGTGGCTGGTCACCGGTCCCGGCGTGCTGAAACGCGGCGTGGCCAAGGGCGTTTGCTTGATCAGGTCGAGCGTGACCACCACGTCCATGGCGCTCTCGATGGCGGTGCCGCAGACCTCGCCATCGCCTTGGGCCGCGTGGGTATCACCGATGGAAAACAACGCGCCGGCGACTTCCACCGGGAGGTACAAGATGCTCCCTGCCGCCAGGTCGCGGATGTCCAGATTGCCGCCGACCCGACGCGGCGGCACGATGGAATGCAGCCCGGCCTCGGCCGGTGCAACGCCGACGGTGCCGGCGAACGGCTTGAGCGGCACCTTGGCGAAATCACCAAAGGCGGCGGGGGCGAGGGTATGCGTGTCGTAGTGCCAGAGCGCCAACGCCGGCGCCTGGAACTGGTCGGCGAGCAGGCCGAAGCCGGGGATGTTGGCGGTCCAGCCGAAGCCACCGGGCTTGAAGCTGTCCAGGGTGATTTTCAGGATGTCGCCAGGCTCGGCACCCTCGACGTAGATCGGACCGGTGACCGGGTTGATCTGGTCGAAGGGCATGACGCTGACGTCCGCGGCCTGGGACTGCGCGGTGAAATAGCCGTTGGACGAATCCCGGCAGTTCATTTGCAAGGTGGTGCCGGGCGCGACGCGCTCGACCGGGGTAAAGCGGTGGTCCCAGCCGAAGTGGCTGTTGACACTGTGAATGGTCTTGACCAGGCAGTTCTGGCACATGGGTGCGGTCCTCGTGGCTAAGGGGTCAGGCGCAATGGCCTGTTCCAGCGGGATTACTGGGGACAGGCCAAGGGAAATCACTTCACCCAGATGGAGTCATAGTTGACCGGCACGTGGACCGGATCAACGTACAGCGCGTCGTCGCCGCCCATGCGCTTGGAACGCACGGTGAAGCGTTGCTCGTTGAAGATCGGCACCCACGGCGCGTCGGCCATGGCGTCGGTGAAGATCTTTTTCCACGCCTCGGTGCGTTCGGCCTGTTGTTCCGGACGGGCCATGGCATCGGCTTTGGCGGCGCGTTCATCCAGCGCCTTGTTGCAGTACAACGACCAGTTCCAGCCGCCTTCGACCGCGCCGGTGCAACCGAGAATCGGGCCGTAGAAGTTCGACGGATCCGGGAAGTCGGCGATCCAGGCCATGCCGCCTGACCACACCATCGGCGCCTGATCCTTGGAGCTGCCGGCGGCAATCACGTTGGCCTGGGCCAGGGACTTGATCTGCACGCGGATGCCGACCTTGGCCAGGTCTTGCTGGATCGCCTGGGCGATGCGCGGCTGCGGGTCGGTGTTCATCACGTACAACTCGGTGTCGAAACCTTTGGCGAGACCAGCGTCGGCCAGCAGTTTTTTTGCGCCTTCGACGTCGTAGGGCAGGCCCTTGTACTGGGTGTCATAACCCGGCATCGCCGGCGGCAGCGGCTGGTTGGCCGGCACCGCGCGACCGTTGATGATGCGCACGATGCGTTCCTTGCTGATGGCCATGTTAATCGCCTGGCGCACCTTGAGGTTGTCGAACGGCGGCAGGGTGGTTTTCAGCGTCACGTAGCCGGTCTGCAACTGGTTGCCGGTGACCAGCAACTGCCTGGACGCCGGGTCGTTCTTGAACTGCAGGAATTGCGCGGGCGGCACGCCGTCGCCGGCAATGTCCACTTCGCCCTTGTTCAGGCGCAGCAGCGCGACGGTAGGGTCTTGGCCGATCTCGAAGGTGATCTTGTCGACATAGGGCAGGCCCTTCTGGAAGTAATTAGGGTTCTTCACCAGTTCCAGTTTCTGCCCCAGTTTCCACTCGGCCAGGCTGAACGCGCCGCTGCCCACCGGGTGCTTGCCGAAGTCGGCGCCCCATTGCTCGACCGCTTCTTTGGGCACCACCGAGGCGAAGTTGATCGCCATGATGTGCAGGAAGGTGGCGTTCGGTGCGCTCAGCGTGATGGTCAGGTGCAGGTCGTCGACCACCTTGATGCCGCTGAGGGTCGTGCTTTTGCCGCCGGTCACGTCGTCGTAACCGACAATGGAGCTGAAGAAACCGGCGCCCGGGCTCTGGGTTTTCGGGTTGACGGTGCGCTCAAGGGAATACTTGACGTCATTGGCGACCAGCTCACGGCCGTTCTGGAATTTCACGCCCTTGACCAGGGTGAAGCTGTACACCAGCCCGTCCGGAGAAATGCTGTAGTCCTCGGCCAGGCTTTTCACCAGTTCGGTGGTGCCGGGCTTGTAGTCCATCAGTCGGCCGAACAGGCTTTTGATCATCGACCAGTTCTGCCAGTCGTAGCCGATGGCCGGGTCCAGGGTCGCCACATCGTTCTGGTAGGTCACCACCACATCGCCGCCGCTTTTCGGCGTGTCGGCCCACAGTGGCGTAGTAAACAGCGTGGCCGCCACGGCCAGGGTCAGCGCGTTGATTTTCATTGTTGTGCCCCGTTGTGTTGATGGATTCAGTGCTGCTTGATATCGATGCGCGGGTCCACCAGCGGGATCACCAGATCCGCCAGCAGGTTGCCCAGCACGATGGCCACCGCCGACAGCGTGGTGACGCCGACGATGACCGGGATGTCGACTTGCTGGATCGACTGCCAGGCGAGCTGACCGATGCCCGGCCAGCCGAACACCGACTCGACCACCACCAGCCCGCCCATGAACACGCCGATGTCGATGCCAATCATCGGGATCACCGGCACGATCGCGTTGGGCAGCACGTGCACGAACACGATCCGCGCCCGGCTCAGGCCCTTGGCCCGTGCGGTGCGGATGAAGTCCTGATGCAGCACTTCGATCATCGAAGAGCGGACCATGCGTGAATACCAGCCACTGCCGAGCAGCCCGAGTGTCAGCGCCGGCAACATCAAATGGCTGGCGCCGCCATAGCCCCCCAGCGGGAACCAGCCCAGTTGCACGGCGAAGAAGTACAGAAACAGCATGGCGGCGATGAACTGCGGGGCCGACACACCAACAAAGGAAAACGCCATGAGCAGCTTGTCGGCGAAGCTGTCGCGCTTGAGCGCCGCGAGCATGCCCAGGCTGATGCCGATCAACAGCTCGAAACCGATCCCGGCTGCCATGAGTTCCAGAGACGGGCGCAGTCGCGCGCCGATCAGTTCGCTGACGGCGGTGCGCTGGATGTACGAGCGGCCAAGGTCGCCGTGGAGCAGGTTGCCGAGATAACTCAGGTATTGCTGATAGAAGGGCAGGTCCAGGCCCAGTTGCGCCCGAATCGCCGCGACCACTTCAGGGCTCGCGCTGCGCCCGGCGATTTGCCGCGCAGGGTCGGCAGGCAGCAGGAACAGCAACAGGTAGGTGATGAAGGTCACGCCGAGCAGAATCAGTAGCGCATAACCGACCCGGCGGCAAATGAACGGCAGCATCAGCGACGCCCCTTGAGTGTGGGGTCGAGTTCGTCGCGCAGGGCGTCGCCGACCAGGTTGAACGCCAGGGACAGCAGGATGATCGCGGCGCCGGGAATGAACACCAGCCACGGGGCCGAGGTGAAGTACGTCTGGCTCTCGAAAATGATGTTGCCCCAGCTCGGCGTCGGTGGCTGCACGCCCACGCCCAGGTACGACAAGGTGGCTTCCAGCAAAACGGTGGTGGAAATCCCCAGCGTCGCCCACACCAGAATGGTTGGCAGCAGATGGGGCAACAGGTGCGAGAACAGAATGCGCAGGGAACTGGCGCCGAGGGTGCGCTCCACGGCAACGAAGTCCCGCGCACTGAGCGCCACGGTTTCGGCGTAGATGACCCGGGCGATCTGCACCCAGTTGACCATCGCAATGACCATGGCCACGATCCACACGCTGGGCTGGAAAATCGCCGACAGGGCAATCGCCAGCAGCAGCGCAGGGAAGGCCATCATCAAGTCGGTCAGGCGCATCAACACGCTGCCGAGCCAGCCGCGCACAAAGCCTGCGGTCAGGCCCACCAGCGTACCGATCAGCACCGCCAGCCCGTTGGCCAGCACACCGATGAACAGCGAGGTGCGCGCGCCGAAGATCAACCGCGACAGCAGGTCACGGCCAAGCAGGTCGGTGCCCATCCAGTACGGCGTGGCCGGGGCCATCGGTGCGCCTTCCATCGTCAGCCCCTCGACGAATTGCTCGTCCGGGTCGAAGGGGCTTAGCCACGGGGCCAGCGCCGCGAGCAGCACCACGGTGACGATAAACAACAGCGAAACCGCCACGGCCGGCCGACGCAGCAGGGCTTTGAGGGTGTTCATGCGCGGTCCTCGTCCCGCGCCGCGAGCAGTTCCACACACAGTGCTTCGATCGGACGATTGAGCTGCATCGACAGACTGCGCAAGCGCTCGTACGCCGTCGCCTCGTTGATGCGCTGGGTCACCATCAAGCGCGCCAGGGCCTGGGCCATGAGCGGACGCAGCGCCAGGCGCTGTTGCAGCTCGTTGAGTTGTTCGGCATCGGCGCGCTGACGGTCGCGCAATCCCACCGCCATCATCAACGTGGTGTAGACCGAGCCCTGGCTGATGGGCTTGTTCAGCAACGCCGTCGCGCCGAGCTGCAGTGCCCGCTGGATCTGCGACAGGGTTTCGTGAGCCGTCAGCGCGACGATGGGAATGCTGGCCGCGTTCAGGGCCTGAACGGCGAGTGGGCTGGCGAAATGTTCTATCTCAAGGATCGCCGCGAAACAGCCCCGGGTGTCACAGGGCGCGTCGTGCTCGAGCACCTGCGAGTGAATCCCCAGGCGTTGCAGGCTTTTGCCCAGATTGCCCTGACTGCGTTCATCGCAGTCGATCAGCAGCAAGTGGCCCTGGTCGAAAGCAGGAAAGGCGCGTGTGTTCATTTGACGATCCTCAAGCGCGGCGCCGGGATGGCGTGTCGGTCGACCACGTCGGCGTGTACATCCGTAACAGTGAGATAGGGGTCGGCGGCGATCGCATGAGGCGCCGACTGCACCACATGAAAGCGCCCATCGCGCAGTTCAGCGATATGACTGGCCAGCGCGCTGTGATGATTGCGCGCCGACAGGCTGACGGTGCCCAGCACGCTGGCGACCGGGTGCCCGTAAAGGTGCTCGCAAATCGCTTTGGGCGATGCATCTTCGCTGGCGTGCAAGGCGTCGGCGAACACCCTCAGCGCCGTGTAGGCGCTGGTGTAGTAATGCGAACAGGTGCGCGGACCATGACGCTGCTGCCCCTCGCAAAACGCCGGATTCAGGGTTTCGAAAAACGGCCCGCACGACAGCAGCCGCAGCGCCTGCATCGGGCCCACCCCATCCAGCTCCGCTTCGGTGAGGTTGCAGCTGAGCACCGGCAGGCGCAGGCCTTGGCGCTCGCAGGCCCGATCCAGTTGTTGCAAAAAGGCGTAGGAAGACTCGCCCACCAGGTTGTTCAGCACGAACGCCGGCGGGTCCTGAATCAGCCCTTCGATCAGCGTGTCGAAGCCAGTCGCGCCCAGGTGCCAGTACTTTTCGCCGAGCACTTCAGCGCCGTTGGCTTCCAGCACTTCCCGGGCAATGCGGTTGCTTTCCCAGCCCCAGACGTAGTTGGAGCCGAGCAGAAACGCCCGCCGACCAAACTGGCTCAAGGCGTAGCGCAGCAGCGGCAGCAGCGTCTGGTTAGGGCATCCGCCGAGGTACAAGACGTTTTCGCTGCTTTCGTAACCTTCGTAGGGGCTCGAATACCAGAGCAGCGCGCCGTGCTGGTCCAGGTCCGGGATGATTTCCTTGCGGCTCGCCGACAGCGTGGTGCCGAAAATGTGCCGGACCCCCGCACTCAGCAACTGCGCGATGCCGCGGCGGTAGCCCGCCGGGTCGCCTTGGGGGTCGATGCAGATCGCCTCCAGTCGCACGCTGCGCCGGGTGTCGGCGTTGACTTCGGCGAGCGCGTCCTGCAACCCGAGCAAGGCACTGCGGCCCATGCGCCGGTAGGTGCCTTCGGTCGAGAGCAGAAAGCCAACCTGAACGGTGGGGCGCAGGTCGGGAGTCAAAAGGTTCGGCATGAACAGCCTCCATAAAAAAAGCCCGATCAACCCGGTGGGGGTCGATCAGGCTTCGATACCTGGCGCATTCGAGGCGCGTATGTGGACGAGACTTAAGGACCGGGGTCCGGCTTGCCGTTTGCGTTGAGCATGAAATAAGCGTGCCAAGTGAAAATCCACCGGGTTGACGGCCTTCGCTGGCGTTGGTCTGCACGGCATGGCTCCGCAGTGGGGCGCTCGGTCATGAAGCGCTTCAAAGCAGGGCGCAGGGTTATAGCCCAACCCAGCGTCCAGGGCCTTGTCGACCGTGAGTTCACTGCGCCAAGGCGGCGGCTGCAATCATCTGGTAAGCGCGCTCGGCCGCGGGTGAGAGAATTCTGTCTCTGCGCCTGATCAGCCCGATGGTGCGATTGACCACTGGCCTTGTCAGCGCAACGGTGCATAACTCGGTATGGGCAAGGTGCGCAGGGATCGCCAGTTGCGGAACTGCGGCGACCCCCAGCCCGGCAGCAACCATGTCCACCACCGTGCGCACATGCCTGGCTTCACAGAGCGGCTGCGGAAGTTCCGGTACGCCCGCCAGCGCGAGGTCAAGCAGGAGCCGATTTCCGCTGGCTTTGGTGACGGCAATGTAATCGTGGCGATTGAGGTCCGCCCAAGTGACGGATGCCCGGGTGGCGAGGGGATGGTCGCGGCGGCAGATCATCACGAATCGTTCTTTGAAGATCGGCGTGAATTGCAGGTTGGCCTCCTGCGCGCCGATGTAGTTCACACCGAAATCGGCTTCATTGCGCACCACAGTAGACAGCACGTCACTCGCGCCGTCGTCCAGCACTCGAACCAGAATGCGCGGATACAGCTGCTGAAATGCCTTCAACGTGCCCAGCAGGCAATGGTTCAGCGCTGTGGGCACGCAGGCGATGGTCACCTCGCCGCGCATCCTGCCGCTGCCCTCGCTTATCCCCAGCATTGACTCCTCGAACGTGTGCACCACCAGCCGCGCCTTGCGCGAGAACTCGCGTCCGGTTGCGGTCAGTTCAACGCGTCGGGTGGTCCGTTCCAGCAAACGGACGCCCAGGTTGGCCTCCAGTTTTGAAATGCGCCGGGATAACGCTGGCTGGGAGAGGTGCAGTTCTTTCGCAGCGGCACTGAAGCTGCCCAGTTCGGCAACCGCCACCAGCGCACGTAAATCGCCCATCTCCACATTCATGTTGGCCATGCATAAGTTCCCATTATTATTGCAATTAACTTGGGGTGGGTTGTACGGCATGATGACCCGGTGCGCACTCGCACGTGCATCCACATAATCATAAGCACAGGATCACCCATGAACCCTTTTAACCGCCGCACCCTGTTGAAGGCTGGCGCCGTTGCCTCTGTCGCCAGCGCTGCACCGGGCTTTGTCTTCGCCGCCCAGCCTGCCGCCGCTGTCTCAAACGCCTCCATCGCCGCTAAAACGAATGAGCCGTCGGATGGGGAGGGCGTGACCCGCCTGCTGGCGGCTTATCTGGTCAAAGCGCAGTACACAGATCTGCCGGAGAACGTCCGCAAAGAAGGGTGCCGCACCCTGCTGAACTGGGTCGGTGTGGCGGTGGGCGGGTCTCATCACGAAACCGTGGAACGCGCCATTGCGGCGCTCAAGCCTTTCTCGGGCGCGGCTCAGGCCGGTCTGCTCGGTCGCACCGAGCGCTTCGACATCATGAACGCCGCCTTCCTGAACGGCGTGGCAAGCCACATTTTCGATTTCGATGACACCCATCTCAAAACCATCATCCATCCGGCGGGCCCAGTGGTCTCGGCGATCCTTGCGCTGTCGGAATACCGCCCGGTTTCGGGCACCGAGTTTCTCAATGCATTGATACTCGGCGTTGAAACCGAATGCCGCATTGGCAATTCCGTTTACCCAAACCACTACGATGTCGGCTGGCATATCACTGGCACAGCGGGGGTATTCGGTGCTGCCGCGGCGGCGGGCAAGCTGCTTGGGCTCACTGAGCAGCAAATGGTCTGGGCGCTCGGCCTCGCCGCATCACAACCGGTAGGGCTGCGGGAGTCCTTCGGCTCCATGAACAAAAGCTTCAATCCAGGTCGCGCGTCCAGTAACGGCTTGTTCGCAGCCCTGCTGGCGGCGCAGAACTTCACCAGTTCGGACGGGATGATCGAGGCCAAACGCGGTTGGGCGCACACCATCAGCACCAAGCAGGACTTCAGCCAGATCACTGAAGGGCTCGGCACCCACTACGAGGCGGCGCTCAACACCTATAAACCGTTTGCGTGCGGGATCGTGATTCATCCGGCCCTCGATGCGGCCATCCAGTTGCGCAATCAGTACACGCTGACCGCCGACCAGATCGCCAGGGTCGAATTGAAAGTCCACCCGCTGGTCATCGAACTCACCGGCAAGAAGACGCCGAAAATCGGCCTTGAAGGCAAGTTCAGCATCTATCACTCCGTTGCGGTGGCCATCATTCAGGGCGCGGCCGGGGAGCGGCAGTACAGTGATCAGGCTGTGCTCGACCCGGCGGTGATCACCCTGCGGGAAAAGGTCGTGGCGACGGTGGATCCGGCGATCAGGCCGGAGCAGGTCGACATGACCATCACGCTCAACGACGGGCGCACCCTGCACAAATTCATCGAACATGCACTCGGCAGCGTCGAGGTCCCCATGTCCGATCAGCAGCTTGAGGCGAAATTCCTCGACCTGGCCAAAGGCATATTGCCGGACAGCCAGGCTCGGAAGCTGATGCGTACCTGTTGGGATGTGGAAAAGTTGGCCTCAGCGGCAGACATCAGCAAAGCCGCGGTATCTGCAGCCTGACAGCGTTGATCGTCAACAGCCCAAGGGAGGGCGACGGTGGCTCGGGACGTTTTGCCTGACACTGTCGCCCATCGCCCATCGCCCATCGCCTCAGCGAATCACGGCGCCGCCGCAACGACCTGCGCGCGCTGGCGATACAAGACCAGCGTCGCACCGAATCCGCAGATCGCCGCAAACATCAGCCAGAACGCCGGCGAAGCTTTGTCCCCCGTCGCCTGCACCAGAAAGGTCGACATCGCCGGGGTGAAGCCGCCGAACACCGCCGTTGCCAGGCTGAAGGCCAGCGAGAACCCCACCACGCGCACTTCCTGGGGCATGACCTCGGTCAGCGCTGCGACCATCGCGCCGTTGTACATGCCGAAGAAGAACGAGAAATACAGCAAGACTGCCAGCAGCCGCTCGAAGCTTGCCGCTTCCGCCAGCCAGTGCATCGCCGGGTAGGCCGTGAGGATGCACAGCAGCGAAATGCCCAGCAACAGGGGCCGACGCCCGATGCGGTCAGACAATGCGCCACCGATGGGCAGCCAGATGAAATTGCTCAGCCCGACAAACAGCGTCACCACCAGACTGTCAGTGGTGCTCAGGTGCAGCACGGTTCGGCCGAAGGTCGGGGTGTACACGGTGATCAGGTAAAACGTCGTGGTGGTCATCGACGCCAGCAACCCGCCGGCCAGCACCGTGCGCCAGTTTTCGCGCATCGAACGAAACACTTCGCGGGTGCTGGGATGGTGCAAACGGCGCTTGAACGCTTCGGTCTCTTCAAGGGAGCGACGGATCACGAAGATGAACGGGATGATCACGCAGCCGATGAAGAACGGAATGCGCCAGCCCCACGCGGCGATCTCACTGGCCTGCATATACGTGCTGATGCCGTAGCCCAGCGCGGCGGCGAGGATGATTGCGATCTGCTGACTGGCGGACTGCCAACTGGTGTAGAAGCCGGTGCAGCCCGGGGTCGCGATTTCGGCGAGGTACACCGACACGCCACCCAGCTCAGCCCCCGCCGAAAAGCCCTGCAGCAACCGTCCGAGCAGCACCAGGACCGGTGCAGCGACGCCGATGGTGGCGTAACCCGGCACCAGCGCGATCAGCACCGTGCCGCAGGCCATAATTGCCAGCGTCACGATCAGGCCTTTGCGCCGACCCACTTTGTCGATGTACGCACCCAGCACGATCGCGCCGAGCGGACGCATCAGAAAGCCGGAGCCGAACACGGCGAAGGTCATCATCAGCGAGGCGAACTCGCTGGTGGCCGGGAAGAAGGTCTGGGAGATGTAGGTGGCGTAGAACCCGAACAGAAAGAAGTCGAACTGTTCGAGAAAGTTGCCGCTGGTGACGCGGATGATGGCGCCGACTTTCGCGGCGCGCGACCGCGTGGCTTCGGGGGTGGGGGTGCTGTTCATGGCTAATCAGGACTCTTTGTTTTTATGGAGTGGGCAACGTGTGTGCATCGGTATTGCGGGCTTCAGTCACTGCCCGCGTTGATCGGATTCGGCTGACGTTTTTCGATGGAGTACTTGAGCAACGCGGCGCTGCGAAAGATGCCGTGGGCGAACTTGCTATAGGGCATGGTCAGGAAGAAGGCCATGACCAGTCCCAGATGGATGGCCAGCAACAGGCCCAATGCACTGCTTTCGCGGAACGCCAGCAGGGCCAGACCGCTGCCGCTCACCAGCAGCAAGAGGGCGATGAAGCCGCGGTCCATGGGCTTCTGCTTTTCATCACCCTGGTCCGGGTTGCGCCGCAGGTTCATCCACAGCAGCCCGGCCGGGCCCACCAGCAGGCCGATGCCACCAACCACCCCGAGCATCACCGGCAGGCTGAAAATCGGGTAGGGCGCCGACCAGTCGAGCAAGTAGTGATACAGCGTCGCCGTTCCGGTGGCGGCGAAGCACAGCATGAATCCGTAAAAGGTGAAGTGGTGAAAACGCCGGCGCCACAAGGTGAATTTATCGTCAGCGTTGGTGCAGCCTTCGCCGTGACCGCCGTCCAGGTACTTGAGCTGGGCGACGTTTGCCGTCGCTTCCAATGCAGCGCTGGCTTTCAATGGCAGCGTCGACTGCACGGGCGACACATTGCGCCAGAATCGCCCCACGCCGATGCTCAGCGCCAGCACGGCAAAGCCGAACACCGCGCCGAACATCAGGGCCAGGGTGTTGTGCGGGAAGATCCCGTAGAAGTTGCCGCCCGGCATGGCGGTGAACAGGTTGCCCATGACCATCAGCGTCAGGCACAGGAAAAACGCCAGACCGGCCCCTGACGCCAGCGCCAGGGTCAAGCCATTGCGCTGGTACAACGTGCCCAGCGCCTTGGGCCAGGCGTATTCGGCGTAGGTGTCCAGACGCACCTTGGCCATGGCCTTGGGCACATTGATCGCGAATTCGTGGGGCGCCGCGTACTGACAGGCCGACAGGCAGGCGCCGCAGTTGTGACACAGGTTCGCCAGATAATGAATGTCGGCCTGATTGAATTCGAGGCGACGGGTCATGGCCGGGAATACCGCACAGAAACCTTCGCAGTAGCGGCAGGCGTTGCAGATGGTCATCTGCCGCTCGACTTCGCTCTCCTGCAGGTTGAGGACCGGGATCAAGGCGCTCGGCGCCTGTGGATCAAACAGTTGCATGTCGGCGTTCCGATTTCGCTGAAGAGGGACCGAAGCCCGCTGAGGCGGCTGCCTGCACGCCGGCGATACGGCCGAACGCAGTGCCGATGGCCATGCCGATGCCCGCCGTGTAGCCCTTGCCCAATACGTTGCCAGCCATCATCTCGCCAGCGACGAACAGGTTGGGGCTGGGCTTGCCCTGAAAGTGCACGGCGGCGGTGTCGTCGGTGGCCAGCCCGAGGTAGGTAAAGGTCACCCCCGGCTTGAGCGGGTAGGCGTAAAACGGCGGCTTGACCAGCGGCCGGGCCCAATGGGTCTTGGCCGGCGTCAGGCCTTCGGTGTGGCAGTCATCCAGGGCGGTGTGATCGAAGGTGCCGACCTGACAGGCCCGGTTGTAGTCCTCGACGGTCTTGACGAAGGTCGCTTCCGGCAGATTCAGCAGCCCCGCCAGCACTTCCAGGGTGTCGGCCTTGGTGCCCGGAAAAACCGGCGGCATGAAGCGGCCTACGGCTTGCTGGTCGATGATCGAGAACGCTTGCTGATTCGGCTGACCGGCCACCAGACGTCCCCAGATCGCATAGCGCTTGGGCCAGAAATCTTCGCCTTCGTCGTAGAAACGTTCACCGTCGCGGTTGACCACCACGCCCAGAGACACACAGTCGATCCGCGTGCAGATGCCGCCGTCGTAGAGCGGGGCGCGGGCGTCGATGGCCACCATGTGTGCCTGGGTCGGGTCGCCGATGATGTCGGCGCCGAGGTCCTGCATGCGCCGTAGCAAAACGCCGGTGTTGAAGCGCGTGCCGCGAATCAGGAAGTTGTCCGACGGCCATTCTCCGCGCGCGTTCTGGCCCCAGGCTTCGCGCAGCCACTCACGGTTGGATTCGAAACCGCCCGCCGCCATGACACAAGACCTCGCCTCGATGCGCTCAGCGGGGAGCAACTGCCCATCCACCTCCCGCTCACCGACGTGAGCGGCGACGAACGCGCCGTCCTTCATCTCGATGTCAGTGACTTGGGCGTCGTAGCGAATCTGGATGCCCAGACGTTCGGCGCTGCGGAAATAGGCGTTGATCAGGGCTTTGCCCCCGCCCATGAAAAACGCGTTGGTGCGCGCCACGTGCAAGGCGCCCGACAAGGGTGGCTGGAAGTGCACGCCGTGGGAGCGCATCCAGTCGCGGCAGGTGGCGGAGGCCCGAATGGCGATGCGCGCCAGCTTTTCATCGGTCAGGCCGCCGGTCACCTTGAGCAGGTCTTGCCAGTATTCCTCTTCCGGGTAGGTGTCGATCAGCACGTCCTGCGGCGCATCGTGCATGCAGCGCAGGTTGCGGGTGTGCTGCGAATTACCGCCGCGCCAGACTTTCGGCGAGCCTTCCAGCAACATCACGCTGGAACCGGCTTCCCGGGCCATCAACGCGGCGCACAAGGCCGCGTTACCGCCGCCGATCACCAGAACATCAACCATCATCACTCCTCGTCACGCCAGCGCTGGACAGAGTGCAACTGGCGGTGATGAACAGTAGGGACAGGCGCCGCTGGCCGAAAGGCGGGTTAAGGCGAGGGGGCTTTAGTTTTAGTAAAGGGTTAGGCTGCTCGGAATACGTATACTTTGACGGCTGACTTTCCGCAGCTTGCGTCATAGCTCAACGAGGAGCCCCTGTGGAACTGCGCCAACTTCGCTATTTCGTCAAAGTCGTCGAGATGACCAGCCTGGGGCGCGCCGCCCTGGAACTGAATGTCGGCACGTCCGCCTTGAGCCAGCAGATGAGCAAGCTCGAAGACGAGTTGGCCACGCGCCTGCTCAATCGCACCTCCACCGGCGTCAGCCCGACAGCGGCGGGCCTGGCGTTTCTGCACCATGCGCAACTGACCCTGCGCCAGGCCGACGCCGCCGTGCAGGCCGCGCAACGGGGGCGGATGCGCGGCTACGTCAGCGTTGGCCTGCCACCGACCACGGCCAGCGTCCTGGCGTTGCCGCTGATCGAAGCGATGCGCGCGCGTTATCCGGACATCCAGCTGCACCTGGTGGAGATGCTCTCCGGCTACCTCGCCAGCCAGCTCAGCGCGCGACAGCTGGACCTCGCCGTGGTGTTCCAGGCCGACATCGCCCGGCGCTGGACCATGATTGCGCTGCTCGACGAAGCCGTAACCCTGCTGCACGCCCCGGGCTTCCCCGGCATTCCCCCTGGCGACACCCTCAGCCTCGCGCAGATCGGCGACATTCCTCTGGTGCTGCCGAGCAGCGGCCACGGCCTGCGCGCCACCCTCGCGAACGCTTTCGAAGCGGCCGGCATGCCGTTGAACGTGGTGATGGAGATCGACGGGCTGGCGACCTTGATGGACGTGGTGCGCCACGGCGTCGCCGCCACCCTTCAGCCCGGGGCTGCGGCGGCACGCTTTGCCGGGTCGGGATTGTGTGTGGTGCAGATTCACGAGAAGCACCTGATGCGCCGCAACACCCTGGCCAGTTTGCCGGACGACGAGCTTTCGCCTGCGGCGCTGGCGGTCCGGGTGGTGATTCGGGATGTGGTGAGGGTGTTGGTGGAGAAGCGCGAGTGGCCCGGGGCGACCTTGCTTTGAGTCGCGGCCACCTGCGGCGGTCCATCTACAGGCTTCCCGGCTAAAGCCGGTCCTGCACCTGGTTTTTCACCTACTGTCGCTGACTGAGCGCACTGCTTCAATATCGATGACTGATGAGCGTCCGGCCTTCTTCGGCAGGCACCACGTTAACGCTGGCGGCCTTCCCGAAAAAGCTCCGGCGCGGTCATGGGCTTGGCGGTTTCGCGCCAGAAGAACTTGAAAGTGGCCTGAGCGTTGGTGACTGCCGCCTTGAGTTCGTCGCTCTCGCCTTTCACGCTGTAGATGATCTGCCCGGTCATGAGTAAGTCGTTCCCTCTGTCGATCTGAATAATGTTCTACCATGAGCCGTCATTCATGGTGTGAGCCGCTGCGCTCACGCCCGCGAGGCCCGATGAAATGAGAGACCTGCCACCCACCGCCACCTTGCGCGCCTTCGAAGTCGCCACCCGTCACGGGACGTTTACCTCCGCCTCCGAGGAGCTGCACGTTACCCAAAGTGCCGTGAGTCACCAATTAAAAAATCTCGAAGACATCTGGGGCGTGCAGCTGTTTCAGCGCGGCAAGACGTTGAGCCTGACGCCGGCCGGTGCAGCGCTGGCGCCCATCGTGCGGACGTTTTTCATGAACCTGGAGGCGACGCTTGCGGACCTCCGGGAAGAGAACGGCCGGGTCAGGCTCAAGGTCAGCACGACCTATTCCTACGCGCTCAAATGGCTGTTGCCGCGCCTGCCCAATCTATCCCAGCTGCACCCGGAAATCCTCGTCACGCTGGACAGCACAGACACCGCGATCAACTTTGCCAGCGGTGAGGCCGACGTGGCGATCCGTCTGGGAGGCGGCAACTACCCCGCGCTGCACTCGGAATTCATGTTCAGGGAGCACATCTTCCCGGTGGCGAGCCCCGACTTGCTCAAGCGCTTCGGCATGCCCCGGGAGCCGGCCGAGCTGTTGCGCTATCCGCTGTTGGCCCGGGACGGTTCCGACCTGGTGCCCAAATGGGAGGTGTGGTTTCAGAACATCGGCCTGGGCGTCACCTCGCTGAAGGAGAGCGTGCGTTTTCCCGACACCAACATGACCGTGGAGGCGGCCTTGTTAGGGCAGGGCATCGCTCTTGTTCGAAGTGGCCACGTGGAGAAAGAGCTGCGCGAGGGCAGTTTGATCAGGTTGTTCGACGTGCCGTTTCCCTCGCCGGTGGCCTATTACTTCGTTTGCCCGAAGGGGGTCGAAACGCAGCCCCATGTGGCGATTTTTCGCGACTGGGTGATCAGGGAGTCGACTGCAGCCGGGCTTAGTTATGGCTGAGGCATGAGCAATTGCTCATGATTCGATGAGCAGACTTCGCTTCCGTTTTGTGGGTCAGCCTGACTAAGATCCGCCCATGCCGACCCATATCATTCTGTTAATCCTCTTCGCCGCTCTGCTGCACGCCAGCTGGAACGCGTTGCTGCGCGGCGGCAATGACAAGCTCTGGTCAATGACCATCATGTGCGTGGCGGTGGCCATCGTCAGCCTGGCCGGGGTACTGTTCATGGACGCCCCGGCGCCGGAGAGCTGGCCTTACGCGGTGCTCTCTGCGCTGCTGCATGTCGGCTATAACCTGTTTCTGGTGCGCACCTACCGCAGCGGCGACCTCGGGCAAACCTACCCGATCTCCCGGGGCTCATCGCCGGTGCTGATTACGCTGTGTGCGTCGCTATTTGCGGGGGAGGTGGTCGAGACCGGCGCGATGATCGGCATTGCACTGGTGTCAGCGGGGATTATTTCTCTGGCGTTCAAAGGCCGGAAACTGGACACGGCCAGCCTTCCGTATGCGTTGGGCACCGGCTGTTTCATTGCGGCCTATAGCGTGACGGACGGCATTGGCGGGCGTCTGTCCGGCGCGCCGATGGCGTACACCGTGTGGATGTGCGCGCTGTGGGGTGTCCTGATGCCGATCACTTACATCGGTCTGCGGGGCGCACGCAGTCTGCTGACGGTCCGGCCCGGTCTGGTCGCCTCGTTGGGCGGAGGCGTGGTGTCGCTGCTTGCTTACGGCATCGTCATTTATGCGATGACTCTCGCGCCGATGGGGGCCGTGTCGGCACTGCGCGAAACCAGCGTGCTGTTTGCCGCATTGCTCGGGTATCTGTTTTTGGGCGAGTCGCTGACCGTGCGCAAGATCCTCGCGTGCGTGGTCATTGCGGCCGGCACGATCATCATTGGCTGAGCCGTGCAGGCTCACTTGCGCAGCTTCGGTTTCACCGCCTTCAAACGCGCAATGGCCAGGTTGTGCAGGTATTGGCGTACGGCGTCGTGGTGCTCGACGCTGACGTGATAGCTGTCCAGCAGTCCCAACAAATACCCCTCGGCCATGGCGTGGTAACGCGACACGCTTTCCCGAGTGTCACTGGTGTTGAGCCTGGCAATCAGCTCGTCGATCCGGGCGCGGTGCTCCTCTGAGAACCAGTCCTGCTGAGGGGCAGAGCCCGTATCGTCGTTCAGGGGCGTGTGCAGATTCATGGGGCCTCCAGGCGAGCACATCGGGCGCGGGCTGACAGGGCGCGGGACGGATGTGCAGCCAAACCCGCGAATATGGGGTTGGACAGCGCATCTGCCGCAAAATCCGCTAGCCCGCGCCGCGAAGGCTCGGAAATCCCGGCCAGTCTTACCGGCCGGGATTTTGAGGATCAGCCGGACTCAGCCAGCCACCGGCGAGCGCCAGTCATCGGAGCCCGACGTGCCGCAGACTTCGTGGGTCCAAGTGATCTTGCGGTAGGTAAACTCCACGTCTTCCAGATGAGTGAAGTGGGCGTTCGACGGGTCTTGGCAGTTGTGCATGTAGTCTTTGATGTCGACGATAATCGCGTCCTCGAGTTTGGTGGTGTAGTAATGCTCCTGTGTGCCTGCCGCCGAGGTGCGATACCACTGGATAGTGATTTCGGTCAGGCGTTCGCCCGACGTCAAGGCTGCCAGCAACAGCGGCGAAGACTTGTCGAACACCTTGGTGATCTTGACCGGCTTGTGAACACGCTGACCGGTCGGCTGACCCGACTGCGGGTCGCGGGGGATGATCATTTCATGTTGAAACCCTTGCACCATGACCTGATCTTCGTGACCTTCCTGAAACGTGTTGCCGACCGAGTCTGCGGTGAAAGCGCCCGCGGTGATCAGGCCCTGCTTGGTGCCTGTGATGGACATGTACGCTGGTGTTGCCATTAAGATGCTCCTTGCCTCATAAATTAAAGTGCCCAACAGCCAGTCCGCCTGCTGGGCAGTGGTGTTAGTTCAAGCTTCGTGCCATGTAAGAACTCATCCCTGTAAAACATGGGTTTGATGGGGGTTAAGCGGTTCTTTGCCGGTTAAGGAGAAAGTTTTGTGCCGTGATGTGCGCAAGAAGTTGCACAGCGCTGCGCAACTTCTTGCGCATTCGGCTACAGAGGTCGGGATATAAGGGCTGCAAGTTATCGCTCAGCGATTTTTCGTACAGGCAGTGCGCAACTTCTTGCGCATGGAGGCCCAGTGATAGTGCTTGTTGCGAGTGAGTGCAGGCAGCTGAGTAAGAATGATCCAGCCAGGCATGGGGGGCTGCATGATCTCCAGGCTCCGGTTCTGACCTCTGAACCCTATGTTTTCCGCCGTTCGATCATCGATAAAAAAGATTTATGAAAGAAGTCTCTCTGAATCCCCGGTATTCAGAGAAACTTCCTACAAGGCTAGTGGAAATATCGCGTTTATAGAAAGCTTGATAGTGTAATTACCGCTGAGTACTATTCGCGGCCTCTGATGGGTAGACGTTTTGTTACATGTCGGTTGCCCACTTCGCTCGTATTTTAATTTTGTCAGGCTCGCCGATTTAAGTGTCTGTCGTTGGCGCGTTTTTACGCTGAAGATCTCGAATGTCTTATTCAAGTCCACTGTCTGAATATTATCTTGAAGCTGCCCAAGCCTGCATATCCACTGTGAGCTTCGCGGGTGAAGACATTCGTTTTTCAAACGAATACGAGGCGTTGGAAAACGAGGTTAATAAAGCTCAGTCCATGCATGAAACGGCCCAGATCGACTGGCTGAACGTGCGTGAACAAAGTGAAAACCTGCTTCGCACCCAATCCAAAGATTTGCGCGTCGGGGCTTGGCTGACGTGGGCCCTGTATCAGCGTGAATCTTTCCAGGGGCTGTTGGCAGGACTTGGGCTTCTTCACCATCTTTGCGTGCACCACTGGGATGAAGTTCATCCCGTCAAGGCCCGCACCCGTTCCGCAGCCATCGGTTGGCTGCTCCCCCGTCTTGAGCAAGT
Source organism: Pseudomonas sp. W2Oct36 (assembly GCF_041060465.1). NCBI lineage: Bacteria > Pseudomonadati > Pseudomonadota > Gammaproteobacteria > Pseudomonadales > Pseudomonadaceae > Pseudomonas > Pseudomonas sp. W2Oct36. The sequence goes on along the minus strand of NZ_JAUERW010000016.1, from coordinate 55,147 downwards.
GCTGTTTGATGACGTCGCTATCAAAGAGCAGTCGCCGCTGTTCAGTCGCCTCGTCGAGATGCTCGAAGACCTTGATGCGGTGTTCACACAGCACATGGACGACGATGCACCCTTGCTCTTGCCGGTGTCCCGGCGTTTGAAAAATATGGCCCGGCACACGGTTCACAACCTGCCTGACGCCAGGATTGCCGGAGGCGCTGATGCGCCAGTCAAGCCGTCTGCCACTCCGCCGCTCCCCTCAACTGCGCTGATCGACAGCGAGAAAGACGCGCAAAAGTCCCTGCGGTTTCAGCAGGATAGCGGGCGCTCATTGTGTGCCTGGTGGCTCAAGCAGAAAGCCAGCGATCTGCGTGCATTGCGTTTGAACCGGACATTGCTGTGGTTGCCGATCGAGGCATTGCCGGAGCGCAACTCAGAGCACATCACCGCGCTGCGCGGGCTCCCGGCAGACAAGCTCAAATGTTATCGAGACCGATACGATCAGGGCAGCTACGCCGATCTGATTATCGAGCTGGAGGCGAGTCTGGCAAAGGCGCCGTTCTGGTTCGATGGCCAGCGAATGGTCTGGGAGTGCCTGCACGCGCTGAAAGCCGAGGTGGCAATGCGTGAGGTAGAAATCCAGTTCGCGCTCTTGATTCAGCGGCTCCCCGGGGTCATAGAGCTTCGTTTTCACGACGGCACCCCGTTTGCGGACCCTGCGACTCGCGCCTGGATTGGCGCCAGCGTCACACCTCGCCTGCAGGCTGCCAGCGCGCCTCGCCGCGTCGACACCACAGATAACCAGCCGGTCTGGGAAGACGCCCTGGAGTGCGCGGTCTCGGTGCTGCGCGATGACGGCATCAGGGCCGCTGTCCAGCGCCTGAAGCAGGGCCTGCACAGCGCCCGGGGCGAGCGTGCACGATTTTTCTGGCAATTCGCCCTGGCCCGGTTGTGCTTCACCGCCAGGAAATACGAACTCGCCAAGACCCAGCTCGAAACCCTCGACCAAACCCTGCAGGACTCAGGCATCAATGCCTGGGAGCCTGATCTTGCGCTGCAGGTGCTGCATCTCTTGCACAGCTGTTTCGAATTGCTGCCCCAGGGTCATGGCGCCCGGGAACGCAAGGAAGAGGTTTATCGCAGGCTGTGCCACCTCGACCTCGAAGTCGTACTTGAATAGGCCCCAGGGCCCTAATTACCAGGAGAACGGCCATGGCCAAAGAAGGATCGGTAGCCCCCAAAGAACGTATCAACGTCACGTTCAAGCCCGCCACGGGGGGTGCGCAGGAAGAGATCGAGCTGCCTTTGAAGCTGCTCGCAATCGGTGATTACACCTTAAGAAAAGACGAGCGAAAAGTCGAAGAGCGCAAGCCCATCAGCATCGACAAGATGACCTTTGACGAGGTGCTGGCGAAGCAGGCCCTGAGCCTCACGCTGAGCGTGCCCAACCGTCTCCAGGCGGAGGAAGGGAATGATGAGTTGGCGGTGCAACTGCACGTCAAGTCGATGAAGGACTTCAATCCGGCCTCGCTGGTCGACCAAGTGCCGGAACTGAAAAAACTCATGGAACTGCGCGACGCCCTGGTGGCGCTCAAAGGACCGCTGGGTAACGCGCCCGCTTTTCGCAAAGCCATTGAAGGCGTACTCGCCAACGACGAGTCCCGCGGTCGCGTGCTGGGCGAGCTGGGTTTGAACGCCGCCGCCCAGGACACCTGAGTCCATCTGCCAAGGAGCCAACATCATGAGTACTAGACCAGCGCAGCAGCAGGGCAAAGAACCCGGCGAGTTCAGCATTCTCGACAGCATCATTGCCGAAACCCGCCTGCCTCGGGATGAGGATGCCTATGGCATCGCCAAGCGCGGCGTGTCGGCGTTTATCGAGGAACTGCTCAAACCCCAAAATGCGGGTGAGCCGGTCAAGAAGGCAATGGTTGACCGCATGATTGCCGAGATCGATGCCAAGCTAGGGCGTCAGATGGACGAGATTTTGCACCACCCGGACTTCCAGTCTCTGGAGTCGTCCTGGCGTGGTTTGCAGTTGCTGGTCGAGCGGACCGACTTTCGCGAGAACATCAAGATTGAAATCCTCAACGTGTCCAAAGAGGACTTGCTGGAAGATTTCGAAGATTCCCCCGAGGTCATGCAAGCCGGTCTCTACAAGCATATCTACACCGCCGAGTACGGTCAGTTCGGTGGGCAGCCTGTGGGGGCGATCATCGCCAACTACTTCATGTCCCCCAGCGCCCCGGACGTGAAGCTGATGCAGTACGTTTCCAGCGTGGCCTGCATGTCCCACGCGCCATTTATCGCCGCCGCCGGCCCCAGGTTCTTTGGCCTGGAAAGCTTCACCGGCCTGCCAGACCTGAAAGATCTGAAGGATCATTTCGAGGGCCCGCAGTTCGCCAAATGGCAGAGCTTCCGTCAGTCGGAAGACGCCCGCTACGTGGGGCTGACGGTGCCGCGCTTCCTGCTGCGCAACCCGTACGACCCGCAGGAGAATCCGGTCAAGTCGTTCGTCTACAAGGAAACCGTTGCCAACAGCCATGAGCACTACCTGTGGGGCAACACGGCGTACGCCTTCGGTACGAAGCTGACGGACAGCTTCGCGAAATTCCGCTGGTGCCCGAACATCATCGGCCCCCAGAGCGGTGGCGCAGTCGAAGATTTACCGCTGCACCACTTCGAAAGCATGGGTGAAATCGAAACCAAGATCCCGACCGAAGTCCTGGTCAGCGATCGGCGTGAATACGAGTTGGCGGAGGAGGGCTTTATCTCCCTGACCATGCGCAAGGGCTCGGACAACGCGGCGTTCTTCTCCGCCAGCTCGGTTCAAAAACCCAAGTTTTTCGGCACCAGCGCGGAGGGCAAGGCGGCGGAGCTGAACTACAAACTCGGCACCCAGCTGCCGTACATGATGATCGTCAACCGTCTTGCTCACTATCTGAAAGTCCTGCAACGCGAGCAGCTGGGTTCCTGGAAAGAACGCACTGACCTCGAACTGGAGCTGAACAAGTGGATTCGCCAGTACGTTGCCGACCAGGAGAATCCGAGCGCTGAAGTCCGTGGTCGGCGTCCCCTGCGTGCCGCGCAGATCATCGTCAGTGACGTGGAGGGTGAACCCGGCTGGTATCGCGTCAGCCTGAACGTGCGCCCGCATTTCAAATACATGGGCGCCGATTTCACCCTGTCGCTGGTGGGCAAGCTGGACAAAGAGTGAAGGGGGTCGACGCATGACTGGGTACGGCAGCCTTTTTGAACGCCTGGGTGGCGACGCCGACAAGCGCGTTGGCTGGAGCCGCGAAGACGCTGCGACGGCATCGGTGGCTGCCCATCTGGCCAAGATGCTCAGCACCCGTGCGGGCAGCGTTCAGACGCTTATCGACTACGGGCTGCCGGATCTCAACGACATGCGTTTAAGCCTTCATGACGCGTTGACCAACGCGCGGCTCGCTATTGAGGTTTTCATCGAAACCTACGAGCCACGCTTGAGCAGCGTCCAGGTCATCGCGCTGCCCCACGAAAACGATCAGCTTCGGCTCGCCTTTCGTATCGAGGGGCTGCTGGAGGTTGAGGGTTTCAAGCGTCAGGTCACTTTCGCCGCCTGCCTGGAGGGCGGCGGTCAGGTACAGGTCAACCACAGAAAAACCTGATGTCAGGCCACGTTTCATGTGACTGCACCCGATGACGGAAGGCACCAGCAGGCGGTTTTCCGCAACGACCACCCTTGAACCAAACAGCTGCGCTCGAAGGTAAAACCATGTCCTTTAACCACTACTACCAAAGCGAGCTCACCGCGCTTCGCCAGCTAGGTCGTCTGTTTGCCGAGCGCAGCCCGGCGTTGGCGCCTTTTCTGGGGCAGGCCGGACGGGATCCTGACGTAGAGCGGCTGCTGGAAGGCTTCGCGTTCCTGACCGGACGCCTGCGACAGAAGCTCGATGACGAGCTGCCCGAGCTCAGTCATTCGCTGATGCAACTGCTGTGGCCCAACTACATGCAGCCGCTGCCTGCCTTCAGCATTCTGCAATTTGACCCGCTGAAGCTGGCAGGGCCTGCGCTGAGGGTGGAGCGGGATACGCCGGTGGACAGCGTGCCGATCGATGGCGTGCAGTGTCGCTTCCGCACCTGCTACCCGACCGATGTCCAGGCGCTCGACCTGGTCGCACTGACGTACTCGGTCAAGGGCGAGGGCTCACTGTTGAGTTTGCGGCTGGAGATCAGCGGCGAAGGCCATTTTGGTGAGTTGCAATTGAGCCGTTTGCGCCTGCATTTTGCCGGCGAGCGTTACATCAGCCAGATGCTCTATCTGAGCCTTCTGCGCAATCTCGAGAGGATCGAGCTGGTGCCGTTGGACGGGGACGGCAAGCCCATCCAGGGCGTCAACGGCCTGCCCATGTCATTCAGCATCCCTGGCGACCGTATCCAGCCCGTGGGGTTTGCCGAAGACGAAGCGCTGATCCCGTATCCGCTGAATACCTTCCGCGGTTACCGCTATCTGCAGGAGTACTTCGCTTTCCAGGACAAGTTTCTGTTTGTGGACGTGAATGGTCTGGACCTGCTCGCTGCATTGCCGGAAGAAACGCTCAAACGCATACGCGGGCTTGAATTGCGTTTCGACATTCGCAAGAGCGGTGTGCAGCGCCTGCGACCGACGCTGGACAACGTCAAGCTCCATTGCACGCCCATCGTGAACCTGTTCAAACATGACGCCACGCCGATCCGCCTCGAGGGCAAACAGGACGAGTACCTGCTGATGCCGGCGCTCTATAGCCCGGAAAATTGCGGCGTGTTTTCGGTCGAATCGGTGATCGGCTGGAAGCCCGGTGGCTTGGGTTACGAAACCTACGTGCCTTTCGAGTCCTTTGAGCATGACCCCAGTTTCGATGTGCCGAACCGCCGTCCGCACTACAGCATTCGCCAGCGTTCATCGTCGCTGCACGATGGCCTCGACACCTACCTGAGCTTCGGCATCCGTCACACCGAAGCCTCTGAAACACTGTCGATCGAGATGACGTGCACCCATCAGAACCTGCCGCGCAAGCTCAAGCTGGGTGACATTTGCATCGCCTGCGAACAGACACCGGAAGGTCTGACCTTCCGCAATATCACCCCGGCCACGCCCAGTTATGCGCCGCCGCTGAACCGCGACTTCCTGTGGAAGCTGATCAGCAACATGTCGCTTAACTACCTGTCCCTGGCGGACGTCAATGCCTTGAAGGTGATCCTCGAAACCTACGACTTGCCGCGCTATTACGACCCGCACGCAGAAAAGGTCAGCAAGCGCCTGCTGGGCGGGCTCAAGTCGATCCGGCACCAGCATGTCGACCGGCTGCACAAAGGGCTGCCGGTACGCGGGTTGCGCACCGAGCTAACCATCGACCCGCACGGCTATATCGGCGAGGGCGACGTGTTCGTGTTCGCCTCCGTTCTTAATGAGTTTTTTGCGCTTTACGCCAGCCTCAATTCGTATCACGAGCTGCGCGTGAAAAGCACACAGGGAGAGGTGTACCAATGGACACCCCGTATGGGCCTGCAGCCCCTGCTTTGAGCGGGCTGACCCAAGGCATACGCGAATATTCGCTGTTTCAGGCCGTCTTGCTGGTCATCGACCGGCTGCGCATGGCGCACCCGCATTTGAGCGATGACGACCTGTATGACCAGCTGGAATTCCAGGCCAACCCGAGCCTCGGTTTTCCGGGCAGTGATGTGGACCGCGTGGAGTTTTTTGAAGCGTCCGGGCTGATGCGTGCACGCCTGCGCTTCAACCTGCCGGGACTTGTCGGATCCGGATCGCCTTTGCCTGCGTTCTATAGCGAGCAGGCATTGGGCGACAGCGAGGAAGGCAACCCGACCCGCCAGTTCCTGGACCTGTTTCACCACCGCCTGCATCGGCTGATGCTGCCGATCTGGAAGAAATACCGCTACCGCGCCTGTTTTGAAAGCGGCGCGATCGATCCGTTTTCGTCGCAGTTGTTCGCGCTCATCGGACTGGGCAGCGAGGAGATTCGACAGGCGCGGGAGCTGAACTGGAAGCGACTGCTGCCCTACCTGGGATTGCTCAGCCTGCGCGCGCATTCGGCAGCGCTGATCGAGGCGGTGCTGCGGTACTACTTCAAACACGCAGCACTGACGATTGAACAATGCATGGAGCGTCGCGTGGACATTCTGCAAGAGCAGCGCAACAGCCTTGGCCGAGCCAACAGCCAGCTCGGCGAGGACATGGTGCTTGGCGAACACGTCCGCGACCGCAGTGGCAAATTCCGCATTCATGTTCGAGAGCTTGGCTGGCAGCGTTTCCACGAGTTCCTGCCCATCGGCGCGGGTTACCAACCGCTGTGCGCATTGGTGCGATTCACGCTGCGTGACCCGCTTGATTACGACGTTCGCCTGGCGCTGCGTCAGGAAGAAATTCGCGAACTGCGCCTGGCCGGACAGAACGCGTGTCGCCTGGGATGGACCAGTTGGCTGGGCCGCGACCGCGCGGACGGCGTGGTCACCCTGGGCAGCCAATCATTAAGGACAGCCGAACGATGAGTAACATCAACCTGCAACAACTTATTCAGGCGCTCGACGCCGAAAGCCGTCGCGACCTGGAGCACGCCGCCGAGCGCTGCGTGGGACGCGGCGGTAGCAAGGTGCTTGTCGAGGACCTGTTGCTGTGCTTGCTGGAGCGCCCACAGGGCCTGCTTTCCCGCGCGCTGCAGGATGCCGGTGTGGACGCGGGTGAACTTGGCGCCGCGTTGCAGATGCGGATGGAACACAGTGCGTCCCGCAGCCCGGTATTTGCCCCGGAACTGGTGCAGTGGCTGCAGGATGCGCTGCTGGTCGCCAACCTTGAATTGGGCCAGACCCAGGTTGAACAAGGGGCGCTGATCCTTGCGTTACTGCGCAACCCCATGCGTTACGCGGGCAGCCGCTATCAGGCATTGCTCGCCCGACTGAACATCGAGCGCTTGAAAGCATTCGCCTTGTCACAGAAGGCCCATTCCGACGCCGGCAACCGCGATGGGGTCGGCGAGTCACTGCTGACCCGCTTTACCCATAACCTCACCCAACAGGCCCGAGACGGCAGGCTCGACCCGGTGCTGTGCCGTGACGACGCCATTCGGCAAATGGTGGATATTCTCGCCCGTCGGCGGAAAAACAACCCGATCGTGGTGGGTGATGCCGGTGTCGGCAAGACGGCAATCGTTGAAGGGCTGGCGTCGCGTATCGTCGCCGGGGAAGTGCCGCAGGCAATACAGGACGTTGAGCTGCTGTCGCTGGACATGGGGCTGTTGCAGGCCGGCGCCAGCGTCAAAGGGGAGTTCGAACGTCGCCTCAAGGGCGTGATCGACGAGGTCAAGGCGTCGCCCAAACCGATCATATTGTTTATCGACGAGGCCCATACCCTGATCGGGGCCGGGGGGGAGGCGGGTGGCTCCGATGCGGCCAACCTGCTCAAGCCGGCCCTGGCGCGTGGCGAACTGCGCACCATCGCTGCGACGACCTGGACTGAATACAAAAAATACATCGAGAAAGACCCGGCGCTGGCCCGCCGCTTCCAGCCGGTGCGGTTGCACGAACCGACCATCAATGAAGCAGTGACCATCCTGCGTGGCCTTGCTCACGTTTACGAGCGGAGCCACGGCATCTATCTGCGGGACGACGCAGTGGTCGCCGCCGCTGAGTTGTCTGCCCGCTATCTCGCCGGCCGCCAGTTGCCGGACAAGGCCGTCGATGTGCTCGACACAGCGTGCGCACGCGTTCGCATCAGCCTCGCCGCCGCCCCCCAACGTCTTGAGCGTCTGCGCAATGAACTGGCTGAAGGCAGCCGCCAGCGTCAGGCGCTGCGTCGTGACGCCGAAGCCGGTTTGCTCGTTGATCATCCGGCACTGGATGCACTGGAAAACCGTTTGCGCGCTGCGGATGAAGAACGCCTTGCGCTCCAGTCACTCTGGCTTGAACAGAAGGGATTGGCCGAGCGCCTGCTGGAGCTGCGTCAGCGAATGGCGCAGGCGGTTGATGTCGATGAACCGCACACTGTCGAAGACCTGCAAGCCGCACGCGATGAGATTCACCTCGCCCTGACTCAGGCCCAGGCCCGGGAGCGGCTGGTGAGCTTCGAAGTCTGCCCGCGGCTTGTCGCCGAAGTGATCAGTGCCTGGACCGGCGTGCCCTTGGCGCAATTGGCGCGGGAGCACAATGCCAAAATAGCCAGCTTTTCAAGGGACTTGAGCGCCCGTATTCGCGGTCAGGAGCACGCGGTGCACGCCCTTGATCGTTCGATGCGGGCCACCGCAGCCGGTCTTAACAAACCCGACGCACCCGTGGGCGTGTTCCTGTTGGTCGGGCCGAGCGGTGTGGGCAAGACTGAAACCGCGCTGGCGCTCGCTGACTTGCTGTACGGCGGCGAGCGGTTCATCACCACCATCAACATGTCCGAGTTCCAAGAGAAGCACACCGTCTCGCGTCTGATTGGTGCGCCGCCGGGCTACGTGGGTTACGGCGAGGGCGGCATGCTCACCGAAGCGGTGCGGCAGAGACCGTATTCCGTGGTCCTGCTCGATGAAGTCGAAAAAGCCGATCCGGACGTGTTGAATCTGTTCTATCAGATCTTTGACAAGGGCGTGGCCAACGACGGGGAAGGGCGGGAGATCAATTTCCGCAACACGCTGATCCTGATGACCTCGAACTTGGGAAGCGACCTCATCAGTGACCTCTGTGCCGACGGCGCGCGTCCCGCTGCGCAGGTGCTAGAGGACACTGTCCGTCCGGTGCTCGCGAGTCACTTCAAGCCGGCGCTGCTGGCCCGCATGCGCGTCGTCCCCTATTACCCCGTGAGCGGGTCAGTGCTGCGCGAACTGATCGAGGTCAAACTGGGACGCCTGGGCGAGCGTCTGAATCGCCGTCAGCTGGCGTTCACCTTTTCCGAGGCGCTGGTCGATCATCTGGTGCAGCGCTGCAGCCAAAGTGACAGCGGCGCACGTCTGATCGACCACTTGCTGGAGCTTCACGTACTGCCTCAGGTGGCTGACCGGTTGCTCGATGCGATGGCGGCAGATCAACGTCTCACGTCCGTGCACGCAACCGTCGATCACGAAGCCGCCGTGACCTGCGAGTTTGCCTGAGGTGGGCGCGATGTTCATTCAGGTCCCGCAGCCGCTGGCCTACGCCGAAGCGTTGCTGGAGCAATTCGCCCGGCTCGCCTGCGCCAGCGACGATGCGGCGCTGCTGGGCGGTTTCGCGCTGGGGCTCGCCGATTTGAGCGGGTGCGAGCTGACACAGCTTTATCTGCTGGATGCGGGTCATACGGGTCTGGGGATGACCGCCGAGTGCCTTGAGGGCAGCTTGCAACCCCGCGAGGGACAAAACCTGCCCGCCGATTACAACGATGAGCAGCTGCTGCAGTTTGCGCTGTGCCAAAACCGCGTTGTGTGCCTTGCCGATTTGCCGGGCAGCCTGCATGAAACCAGGTTCCTGCCGACCAGAGCCGTGCCCTGGCAGTCGCTGCTGTGTGTGCCCATCGTCAGTGATAAGCAGAAGGTGGAAGGCTTGCTCGTCTGCGCAAGCACTCGACACCTCGAGTTGCACGCTTTTGCCGACTCCCTCGGCCGACTGGGCACGTTCGTGCTGCGCCAATTGCACCTTCTTCAGCGCTTGAAACGCCGTACCGATGACTCACGACCCGTGCCCGTCAGTGTGCCCAGCATCAGCGCCTATGGATTGATCGGCAAAAGCGCGCCCCTGCGCCAGACCTGTTCGATGATCAGTAAAGTCCTGCACAGCCCGTATACCGTTTTGCTGTGCGGAGAAACGGGCACGGGCAAGGAGGTGGTGGCACGTGCCATCCACGACCATGGTCCGCGTCGCTCTCAGGCTTTTATTGTGCAGAACTGCGCGGCACTGCCCGAAGGCCTGCTGGAAAGCGAGTTGTTCGGCTACAGCAAAGGGGCGTTCACCGGTGCCCTGCGTAATCGCGCCGGGCTGTTCGACGCTGCCAACGGCGGGACCCTGTTGCTCGATGAGGTCGGCGACATGCCATTGTCGCTGCAGGCCAAGCTGCTGCGGGTGCTGCAGGAGGGCGAGATACGCCCGCTGGGCTGCAACGATACGCACAAGATAGACGTGCGCATCCTTGCAGCGACCCACCGGGATTTATCGGTCATGGTCAGGGAAGGCACGTTTCGCGAAGACCTCTACTACCGCCTCTCGCAATTCCCCATCGAGTTGCCCGCTCTGCGTCAGCGCGGCGATGACATCGTCGATCTCGCCCGACATTTTGCCGACAAGGCTTGCGCATTTCTGCAACGGGATGCACTGCGCTGGTCGGACGCCGCGCTCGATTATCTTTCTGGCTATGCCTTCCCTGGCAACGTTCGCGAACTCAAGGGGCTGGTTGAACGTGCCGTTCTGCTGTGTGAAGGCGACGAATTGCTCACCGAGCATTTCACCCTCCGCGCGCAGGCCGCCCCTGATGATGCCCGCCTGAATCTGCGCGAACGTCTTGAGCAGGTCGAACGCGGCTTGCTGCTCGATTGCCTGCGTAAAAACGCGGGGAATCAGACCCTGTCCGCCCGCGAGCTTGGCCTGCCCAGGCGCACGCTGCTGTACCGCCTTGGCCGCCTCAATATCAATCCGGGTGAAGTCAATGCGTAGCCCCGAACCATTTCTTTCCCACTTGCTTTCCCTCGCGCCGACCGTTGGCGCCTGGTGCTCACCCCTGGAGACCCTCTGATGTTTGCTCATCACCGGAACGCTGTTCTGCTCACCCTTGTTCTTCACTGTGGCCTTTCGGGTTGCAGCGGGAATTACACGTTCAACGACAACAGCTATCGCCCGCTGGGTGATCCGCAGGCGGCCAACCGCAATTACTGACCGCCAGGAGAATCACCATGGAACTGGTTTTCGAGATGCTCAGCGCCCGGCAGTTTGTGCCAGCAGAGCAGAGCCAAAAAACCTTCAGGCAGGCGGGCGGCGTGATCGGACGGGGCGAGGACTGCGACTGGGTCATTCCTGACCGCAATCGGCACGTGTCCCACCACCACATCCTGATCAGCTACCGCGATGGCCGCTTTTATCTCACCGACACCAGCAGCAATGGCGTGCTGAGCGGGGAGAGCAGGGCAAGGCTGCCCAAGGGAAAGGCCGTGCTCATCGAGCATGGGAGTCTGTATGTGCTGGGCGATTTCGAACTGCGTGCCCGGCTCACACGGGACCCGGCCTCATTCGACGGTGACGTGGGTCGTATTTATGCGGCCGGCAGCATCATCCCGGACGACTCGTTTCTGGACCTCGACCCGCTGAATGCGCTCGATCAGCAGGAGCGCGTCCACTCAGACATCGACGAACTGATTTCGCCAGGTGGCGCCATCAAGGACGGTCAACAGCGTGCGGACTATGCCCGGGTGGACATGGAAAGCCTGCGCGTGCCAGAGCTGGTCGAAGATCCCGCGGCACAGCCACCACCGGCGCCTGCAGTGAGTGAAGTCGAGCGCCAGACCGATGACTTCTGGACCCGGTTTGCCGAAGCGCTGGGCATCGAATTCGACGACTTTGATCAGGATGCCCGGGAAATGCTGGCGCTCAATGCCGGCCGTTTGCTCAGGCAATGCATTGGCGGTCTGCAGCAGAACCTGCACACCCGCAGCGAGCTGAAAAACGAGTTGCGCCTGTCCCAGACAACCGTGCAGGGCGCTCAGCGGAATCCGCTGAAGTCGGCGGTCGATGCTGAAGAAGCACTGTCGGCGTTGTTGCGCCCTGGCAAGCCCGGGCAACTGCCCGCCGAGCTGGCGATAAACCGGGCATTCCATGACGTGCAGGCGCACCAGGTGGCCTTGCTGGCCGCCAGTCGCGCAGCAGCCCGCGCCACGCTGGAACATTTTTCACCCGAGCAACTCGCCCTGCGATTCGAGCGCGATAACCCGCCACTGCTCGTGACCTCCGGCAGTCGCTGGAGAGCCTTCGGCCGCTACCACCAGGCGTTGCGCCAGGACAATGACTGGAGTGAACGCTTGCTGGCGCGGGACTTCGCCCAGGCCTATGAAGAGCAAATTCGTCTGATTTCCACCCTCCACACAGATCATCAGGGATGAAGCGCATGTTTCGCCGTTCAACTGTCTTCCTACATACGCTGACTGCGTTGATTGTTCTGCTCATGCTGGCAGGTTGCTCGACGCTGTCGCCGTACTCACACCTGACCAAACTCAACCTCAGGCTCATGGCCAGCGATCAGCTGAATCCCGATCTGAACGGCCGGCCGTCACCCGTTGTGGTCCGGCTGTACGAGCTCGAGCATGCAGTGGCCTTCGAGAACGCTGACTTTTTCAGCCTGTATGAGCGGGCCAAAGAGTCCTTGGCGCCGGACTTGGTCGCCACTGAGGAGCTTGAGCTGCGCCCGGGCGAAACGGTCGAGCTCAAGCTCAGTGTGCACAAGGGCAGTCGCTACGTCGGCGTTGTGGCGGCGTACCGCGACCTGTCACAAGCGTCGTGGCGCTCCACGCTTTACCTCGCGCCGCAAGCCGCTACCGACGTCGATCTGACCCTCGATGAAAACGGCATTCGGCCTTCCCATGAAACGCTCGCCGAGGCGGTTGACCAGCCATGAATACTCACAAAGTCATCTGGCAGGAGGGCATGCTGCTGCGTCCGCAGCACTTCCAGCACAACGACCGGTACTACGACCACCAGTTGAAAGTCCGCACTCGCTTGATGGGTGGCTATGCCTGGGGATTCTTGACGCTGGAGATCGACCTGCAGTTTCTCAACATGGGCAAACTGGTCATCAGCCAGGCGTCGGGCATTCTCCCTGACGGCAGCGTGTTCGAGTTGGGCGGCAACACCCAGTCGTTGGCCCTCGACATACCGCCCAATACCGGCAACACGCCTGTTTACCTGGCGTTGCCGTTGATCACCGGCAATCATGTGGAGGCGCGGCGTCCGGAGCAGTCCGATGTGCTGGCGCGTTACACCGCGTACGAAGCGCAAGTCGCCGATTCCAATGCAGGTGATGACGCGGCGTGTCAGGTCAGCTGCGGTCGGCCCGACTTCAGATTGCTGCTGGGCGAACAGCAGAGCGACCACGCGTACGTCAAGCTGAAGATCTGCGATGTGCTCGACACCACCCCGGATGGTGTGGTCAGCCTCGCCCCGGATTTCGTTCCGACCTACCTTCAGTCCCATGCCTCCAGCTATCTGCTGTCGTGCCTGAAGGAAGTCATCAGCATGCTCAGTCACCGGGGCGACAGCATCGCCGAGCGCATCCGCGCCAGCGGCACGGTCGCCGGCGCCGAAGTGGGCGACTTCATGATGCTTCAGCTGATCAATCGCGCCGAACTGCTGCTGCGTCACTACCTGGGTCTGGAGCACGTGCATCCGGAAGCACTCTACCGCGTGTTGCTGACCCTGCTGGGCGATCTGGCGACCTTCTCGAGCGACAGCAAGCGGCCGCGTCTGGACAGTCGCTATCGGCACAGCGATCAAGGGGAAAGCTTCCGCAAATTGATGGAAGCGCTCCGGCAGATGCTGTCGATGGTGCTGGAGCAGCACGCGATCGAGCTGGTGCTGCAGCCGCGTCAATACGGCATCACGGTCTCGCCGCTGCACGATCGCACGCTGCTGGGTTCGGCCTCCTTTGTGTTGGCGGCGAGTGCCCATTGCGACTCCGAGGAACTGCGCCATCGTCTGCCGGCGCATTTCAAGGTTGCATCGGTGGAGCGTATCCGCCAGTTGGTGAACCTGCACCTGCCCGGCATCAAGCTCACCCCGTTGCCGGTGGCGCCGCGGCAAATTGCGTTTCATTCGAACAAAACCTACTTCCTCCTCGAACTCAGCTCCGAAGACCTGGCGCAGCTGGAGCGCTCCGGCGGTTTCGCGTTCCATGTGTCCGGTGAGTTCGCCGAGCTGGAGCTTAAATTCTGGGCCATCAGGAACTGACCGTCATGATCAGGGATAACGATTACCGCCAGGACCACAAAACCGTGCTGGTCAGCCGACAGGGTCATGGCCCCGCATCGGCGCCGATCACGGATTCCACGCCGCCGCCGCGCTTCGAGCAACTGGAAGAACGCATGATTTACGCCGCGCACCTGCGTCCGGCGCAGACGTTCAATGTCGGCATGAACCCGCTCGTGGCCGCTGCATCGGAGCTGTTGTCCGAGGTGGTACGGCTCAAGCGCGGGGACCTCCCGCAAGACATGGGCGCGCTCCATGAGCATCTGACCCGCGTGATGAAGTCGTTTGAAGCGCGCGCGCTGCACAACGGCGCCGAGACCAGTCAGGTCGCGGGTGCCCGTTATGTGCTCTGCACAGCGCTGGATGAGGCCGTGGTCACGAGTGGCTGGGGCAACGAAAGCGAGTGGTCGCAGATGAGCCTGCTGAGCAGGTTTCACCAGGAAACCTTCGGCGGCGAAAAATTCTTCCAGTTGCTGGATCGACTCTCGAAGAACCCGGTGAAGCATCTGCCGATGCTGGAGCTGATGTACCTCTGCCTGTCGTTGGGCTTCGAGGGCCGCTACCGGGTGCAGACCCGTGGCGTGCAGGAACTCGAGAACATCCGCGACGCGGTCTACCGGCAAATTCGTCAGCTGCGCGGTGATGCGCCTCGCGAGCTGTCGCCCCATTGGGAAGGCCTGAGCAACCAGCGCCGCGACCTGGTGCGCATCGTGCCCAGCGGGATGGTCGTGGGCTTCACCCTGGTCTGTCTGATTGTGATGTATTCGGGCTTTGCCTGGGTGCTCGGCGAGCACCGGAACGCCGTCCTGCAACCTTATCAGCCGTTTGATCAGCCTGCCGTTCAGCCGCAATCGCAGCCGCAGCCGTAAACAGAGACGTGTAATGAAAAACCTTTTCAAGAAAACCGGCGCGCTTTTGCGTCAGACGTGGGTGTGGACGCTCCTGCTGCTATTGCTCGTGGCGCTCACGGTCTGGTTCGTCGGGCCGGCCCTCGCGGTTGACGATCGAAAGTTCTGGGAGAGTTCAACCTCTCGGCTGTTGACCATCAGTTCGCTGTGCCTGCTCTGGGGCCTTGCCATGGTCTATGTCAGCTGGCGTGCCGGAGAGCGCAAGAAAGCGGTGGAGGACAGTGAGGACGGTCAGGCGCGCATGCAGCGCGACGATCAGATCGACGAGGAGCAGGCTGAACTGACGACGCGGTTCAAGGACGCGCTGAAAACACTGAAGACCTCAGACCTGTATCGCGGCCGCAGTGATCACTGGCGCACCGAGCTGCCGTGGTACCTGCTGATCGGCCCCGAGGGCGCCGGCAAGACCAGCCTGCTGGACTTTTCAGGGCTCGAGTTTCCGCTCGACAAGGCCGAGCGCACACTCGCCCGTGACCCTCGAGGCACTCGCCACTGTGACTGGTATTTTGCCAACAATGCCGTGCTCGTCGACACCGCTGGCCGTTACCTGACCCAACCCGGCACTGACATCGACCGCAGCGCCTGGTGCACGCTGCTTGACCTGCTGCGCCGATATCGCCGCAACCGCCCTCTGAACGGCGTACTCGTCACACTTCCTGTCGACACGCTGCTCCACGACAGCGACCCTGAACTCGAAATCCTCGCACGGCAGGTGCGTACGCGTTTGCAGGAGGTGCATCAGAAGCTGCACGCCGAGGTGCCGGTCTACCTCGTGCTGAGCAAGGCCGACAGTCTTCCGGGGTTCGACGCGTTTTTCGATCAATTGACCCGCGAGGAAAGTGATCAGGTCCTCGGTACGACCTTCCGCAAAGGGCAGAGCGGCACTGACGCCGAGGTGTTGCGCGATGAATTCGGCGAACTGCTGGTGCGGCTTAACAGTCAGGTGATCACCCGCATCCATCAAGAGCGTGATCCCTCGCGCCGTGGCGGCATTCTCGACTTCCCCCATCAACTCAGTCGAATCGGCGAGCGCGTGTGCGTGTTTGTGGAACTGGCCTTCACTGGCAATCGCTATCAGTCAGCCAGCCAGTTGCGGGGCTTCTACCTCACCAGCGCGCCCGGCTTTGAGCAGGACATGCACGCGCCTGCGGTCGGCAGGGGTGTGAGTCCGGGGATCAGCACGGGATCGCTGCCGACTCTGGGCAGCAGGCGCTCGCGTTTCATCAACCACCTGCTCAGCAGGGTGATCTTCCCGGAGGCGGACCTTGCCGGCCTGGACACCCGCGAGCGCAGCCGTATCCACTGGGCCCAGCGCGCACTATATGCAGGGGCGCTGGCGTCACTCGCGCTGTTTGGCAGCCTCTGGGCCGTGAGTTTTTCCAGCAACTATGAACGGCTCGACAGTGTGAGTGCCCTGGCTCGAACCTGGGCCGAACAGCGGTCGGCGCACACGGTCCAGACTGACCTTGTCGCAGTGCTCAAAGTGCTGGACACCCGTTACGCGGCGACCCAGGTTTTCCCAGGCAAAGGGGACGTCGGTTACCAGGCGCGTGGCGGCCTTTATCAAGGCGAAGCAGTCAATCCGGTTGTGGAAGGCGCTTACGTGCGCGAGCTGGAGCGTCTGCTGCTGCCTCAGGTGGCGATGATGCTGGAGGGGCAGATTGCCGCCAACCTTGAGAATCGTGAGGGCCTGCTCAAAAGCCTGCGTGCCTATTTGATGCTCGGCATAAAAGACCGGCGTGATGCGACGTGGCTCAGGGAGCGGGTCGCCGCTGATGGGTCCGAGCTGTACCCCGGCAATGTCGCGGTGCAAGACGGTCTGAACAGCCACTTCGAACGGTTGCTGAAGCTGCCTTTCGTCCATGCCCTCAATGATCAACGCGTGTCGCAGGCACGGCAGGTCCTGCGCGGCGAGTCCCTGGCGAACGTTGTCTACCGGATCCTGCGCGAGCAGGCCGGTACCTTGCCGGATTACAGTTTCGACCAGCACCTCGGGCCGCAGGCGGCGCTGTTCGTCGGCGCCGATTATGTGATTCCGGGGTTCTACACCCGACAGGGCTACGAGCAGTACTTCTCGGTGCACGGCTCCCGGGTGGTGGCCGATATCCTGCGGGACAACTGGGTGCTGGGTGAAAGCGCCGGCCTCAGTGGCATGGACATGCAGCGTCTGATGGTGGAGCTCGAACAGCTCTATTTCCGCGATTACGCCGATTACTGGGGCGAAGCGGTCAGCGCGGTCGAGCTGCCCGGACCCTACGATTTCGCCGACAGTGCAGAGCAACTGGCGGGCCTGACGTCGGCCCATTCGCCAGTGATCAACCTGCTCAGGGAAGTCCGCGAAAACACACGCTTCACCCCGGTTGCCGAGGCCCTGACAAACGCCATCGATGTTGCCACGCAGGTGGCGGACAAAGGGGGAAAAGCCGGCAAACTGGCGGTGGCTGCGTCCAGCAAGGGTTCTGAAGCCTTGAGTGCCTCCGTCCCGGATACCGCGCGCAAATCCCTGCAAACGCGCTTTGATCCGTTGCACCGCTTGCTCGACGACGAGGACGGGCCGACGGCTGATCTGGTGCCCGTTCTGGCAGTGCTCAACGAGCTGCAAATGCAGATGGCCAGTCTGGGCAGGGCCAGCTCGCCGGAGCAGGCGGCATTCGACATGGCCAAGTCACGCATGGGCGGGCAGCGTGATGCGCTGGGCACCTTGCGTGCGGCATCCAGTCGGCTGCCGCGTCCGGTGGGCGCGTGGTTCAGCACCTTGGCCGAGGACTCATGGCGGCTGGTGCTTCGCGACGCCTATCAACACGTGAACCAGCACTACCAGAGTGAGGTGTACAGCTTTTACGCCAAGGCGATCAGCAAGCGTTATCCGTTCAACGCCAACAGTGCCAGCGATGTCGCACTCGGTGATTTTCGCGAGTTCTTCAAGGTACAGGGCGTCGCAGACCGCTTCTTCGACGGTTTTCTGCGGCCGTTCGTGAGTGGCGAGAAGGGCAGTTACCGTCTGCGCAGTATCGACGGGCAAAGCCTGCCGATCTCCCGTGCGTATCTCGATCAGTTGGGCGCGGCCCGGGTCATCCGGCAGGGGTTCTTTGCGGACAACCCGGCCGAGCCACAGCTGCAGTTCAAACTTGAGCCCCATACCCTGGACTCTTCTGTCAGCCGTTCCGAATTCAAGCTGGGCGACAAGACCCTCGAATACCGCCATGGCCCGATTGTCCCGGTGTCATTTCAGTGGCCCACCGATGCCCAGGCCGGTCGAACCAGCCTGGTGCTCGACAGAATGGTGGGCCGCCCATTGGGTATCGAAGAAAGCTCGGGACCGTGGTCATTGTTCCGGTTGCTGGATTCGATGCAGCGGGAGGAACTCAGCGGTCGAGACGTCCTGGTATTGAAGGCCGACGTAGGGGGGCTGCGTGCCAGCTACCTGCTGACGAGCCAGCGCTCGCCAAACCCGTTCGACATGGCCATGCTGCGCAGCTTCCGCATGCCGGCACAACTCTGATGGCGGTCGTCGGCCATTGGCGCAGCGCTGCCCGGACCCACGCCGGCAAGGTCCGGGAACGTAACGAAGATGCGTTTCTGGAGTGTCCCGAGCAGGGGCTGTGGGTGGTCGCCGATGGCATGGGCGGCCACCAAGGGGGCGACATCGCCAGCCAGATGATCGTCGCCAGTCTGGCGGAGCTGCCGCTGCACGGAAACTTCGATGACAGGCTTATCGGCGTCAGACATTGCCTGCACTGGCTGAACCGGCGGCTGGGTCAGGAGCTGACCGTTAATGCAGGCCGACAGGACAGCATCATTGGCAGCACGGTGGTCGCACTGCTCGTGGAGGAAAACCGGGCGGCCTGCGTCTGGGCCGGGGACAGCCGCTGCTATTTGTGGCGCGGTCAGCGGCTGTATCAGCTGTCCCGGGACCATTCGCTGCAACAGCAACTGATCGATGAACGACAGATGAACGCTCGACAGGCCCGGGCCCACCCTGGCGGGCACGCCTTGACCCGAGCGGTGGGCGCTGCCGAACACCTGACACTTGAGGTGCTGGAGCTTGAGGTGTTTGCCGGCGATGCGTTCTTGCTGTGCAGCGACGGTTTGTATCAGGGCTTGAGCAGCGATGCATTGGGCCACGCGTTGAGTCTGGCTCTGCCGGCAATGGCACTCAAGCGCCTGTTCGATGACGCGCTGCGGGGTGCCGCCCGAGATAACCTGACGGCTGTGGTGATCCGCGGATGACCGATCCTCTGCAAACAGATCCCGATGGACAAGCGCTCGTTACTCCCCCCGACGATGACCCGCCCAGCGATCTCACCTACTACGCCTTCGCTCAGTCGAAAAATCGTGAACCCGCTCGCCTGTCGGCCCCATCGGCCTTCAACACAATGCCCGACGTTCTCGCAGGCCGTTACTGCATTGAACGACTGCTTGGCGCCGGCGGCATGGGAGCCGTCTACCGCGCCCGCGATTTGCTCGCCGAGCAGTACGGCGATCCCGACCCGTATGTCGCGCTCAAGGTCCTCAACCAGGACTTCGCCGAATCGCCCGATGCCGGCGCCGTGCTCTACAGCGAGTTTTGCCTGACCCGCTACCTGCGGCATGACAACGTGCTGCGTGTGCACGGATTTCACGTCGACACCGCCTGCGAGCGCGCCTTCATCACGATGGAACTGATGCGAGGTCTGACGCTGGACCAACTTCTTTGCGAGCGGCCTCTGGGGCTGCCGTGGCAAGAACTGCGGCAGATCGTGCTGCCGTTGCTGGACGCCCTGGCTTACGCCCACGGCTGCGGTGTTATTCACGGGGATGTGAAACCGAGCAACGTCATGCTCAGCGAGAACGGCGTGCGCCTGTTCGACTTCGGCCTTGGCAGGGCCGAGGAGGGCGTACTGCCCGGCCTGCCACACCTGAGCCGCGAGCGCTTCAACGCCTGGACTCCGGGCTACGCCGCACCTGAACTGCTTGAACACCGGCAGCTGTCGGCAAGCGCTGACATCTACGCGGTGGCGTGTGTGATCTACGAACTGGCAAGCGGCAAACATCCCTTTCGCCACCTGCCCTCGACCCAGGCACGGGATGAACACCTCCACGTCGGCTTGCAGGCGCCAGCCCGTCTACCAAAACGTTGCTGGCCTGCCTTGCGAACCGCCCTCGCATTTGACACCGTTGCCCGCGCGATAACGGCCGGGCAAATGCGAGACGCGTTCACCGGTTCCTCGTCCTGGCCGTGGTACAGGAAGATCCGCCCATCCTGGTGACGCCATCACGTGCGCGGTGCGAGATCCAACGCCTTCCCGGCTAAAGCCGGTCCCACTAACAGCGCACGCGGTGTGTCAGGTGGGACGCGCTCGTATTGTAGGACCGGCTTCAGCCGGGAAGGGGTCGGCTTGAACGCTCTCAATCTCGCGGTGTGGCACCTTCGGTAAAGCACTTCTCCACTGATCAGGTAAAAACCCGCCGAGAACGCCGATATAGAGCCCTTTCCACAAAAAAAGCGGATTTATTTTCATGAATAAACCGCAACCCCTGACCGCCCGGTCCTTCTGCCCCTCAGGCGATACAACCGGGCACGTTGTCGCACCTAGGCTAACGTCATGCGGTTGAGCTTAATCGTTTCATCTGTCATAAAAGAGGGGCTACGGGCTCGAAAATCTAGAAAAACATAGATTAATGGGTCGAACGATAGCGGCTTTCACGTCCGACCCCCGCGCGCTACCCATAAGCCAGTTTTGCTCGCTGCCCGAAGCGGAAATCTGTGCACCCCACCTGCCTTCCAACCTCATCGAGGCCATTCATTCGGCGCGCCCAAGCGTCATGCATCAAAAAAGGAACGGAAAATTGAGCGATCAATCCACTCCGAACACTCCACTCTCACGATTCTGCGACAAAGTGGGTATTCCCTATCCCATGTTCTGGGGCTTTGTCGGCCTGCTGATCTTCATGATCGGCGATGGCGTTGAACTCGGCTACCTCTCGCCCTTCCTCAGTGATCGCGGCATGCCCGATGACGAAATCGCCATGATCTTCACCACCTACGGCATCACGGTCGGCATTTCATCGTGGCTCGCCGGTGCGCTTTCCAACCTCTGGGGCCCGAAACGGGTGATGTTCCTGGGGCTGATCATCTGGAGCGTGTTTGAAGTGCTCTTCCTGATCTACGGCCTGCAGGAGTTGAGCTACTCGATGATTCTGCTGACCTACGGTCTGCGCGGCTTCGGTTATCCGCTGTTCGCTTACGGCTTCCTGGTCTGGATCGCCGCTTCCACGCCATCCCGCAAAATGGGCATGGCCGTGGGTTGGTTTTGGGTCGCTTACGCTGCAGGCTTGCCGATGCTGGGCTCTCTGGTGGCGAGCGCCGCGATCCCGCTGATCGGCGCGCTGCAAACTTTCTGGTTGTCCTTTGCCCTGGTGGTCATCGGCGGTGCGATTGGTTTGATCGGGATGCGCGAATCCCACGGCATGCGTCGACTCGCCCCCGAGGGTGAGCGGCCGATGGTGTCGATGGCCAAGAACATCACCATCATGTGGACGCGTCCGAAAGTGTCACTGGCCGCCCTTGTCCGGGTGATCAACACCTCGTCGATGTTCGGTTTTCTGGTGGTCATGCCCGGCTTCTTCATGCACACCGTGGGCTTCACCCTGGAAGAGTGGCTACGCCTGCTGACCATCGTCTTTGTGTTCAACATCATCGGCAATCTGAGCTCCAGCGTGATCAGCACGAAGATCGGCTATCGCAATACGATCCTGTGGTTTGGCGCAGTGGGCAGCACGATCAGCACGCCTTTGTTCTTCTTCATGCCACAAGCGTTTCCCCACGACTTCCTGATCGCTTCCATCTTCGGTGCGTTCTACGGCCTGACGTTGGCGTGTTTTGTGCCGCTGTCGGCGCTTGCACCGGCGTTGGCGCCTAATAACAAGGCCGCTGCGTTGTCGGTGCTGAGCCTGGGTGCAGGTGCGTCGACATGGGTAGGCCCGGCGGTGGTCGCGATTTTCAATGAGAGTTACGGCATTGAAGGCGTGGTCTGGGCATTCTGCGGCTTATACGCGCTGAGCGCCGTGATGACCGCATTCCTGAAAGATCCGGAGCCTGTGCATGACCCGATCCTGATCAAGATCAAGCGCCGCATCAAAGTGTTCGCGCCGCGTCTGGATTATCGGTGGGCCCATGCGGAAGACCCGAACAAAGACGTGAGCTGATTCCGGTGGGCGCGCCGCGCGTCAGTCATGAAGGGCTCGACTGACGCGCCGCGCACCTCAGCGCGGCAGACGAATCAATCGACGACTGCCGGCGGCTGCTCCTTGCCCAGGCCGTCATTAATCAACACCATGCTCTGCGGTGCAGACAGCGCAATGCCCATCTCCCGCAAGCGGCCCAGCACGGTAAACAACAGGTCGCTACGCGCACCGCCCACCGAACGCGGGCTGTTGACGAAACCGCTCGCGCTGATGATCAGGCCCGTGTTGGTCAAGTCTTTGAAGGTGACCGACGGCGCTGGTGTATCGAGTATGGCTTCGTGCTCGGTGAAAGCCTGCAACAGCAATTCGCGGATCTGCAAGACATCCGTTTCCAGCGGCAGCGTCAGGGAAATCCCGACCACGCCCAATGCATTGCCCATGGTCACGTTGCGCACGTTCTGGGTAATGAACTGTGAGTTCGGCACGATCACCGTGGAGCGGTCGGACATCTGGATTTCGGTGGCACGCACGTTGATCCGGCGGATATCGCCCTCGACCCCCGCCAGGCTCACCCAGTCTCCGACCTTGACTGGCCGCTCGGTCAGCAGAATCAAGCCCGAGATGAAGTTCTGCACGATGGCCTGCAGACCAAAACCGATCCCCACCGACAGCGCACTCACGACCCACGTCAGGTTCGTCAGGCTGATGTGCAGGGTGGACATCACCACCGCAATCACCAGCACAAAGCCGATATAGCCGATCAGGGTCACCAGGGAGGCCTGCATGCCGGCGTCCATGTTGGTTTCCGGCAGCAGGCGTTCGCCGAACCAGTCCTTGAGCACGCGCACGCCAAACAGGCCGGCGACCAGGCAGCCCAGTGCCATGAGAATGTCGCTTGGGACGATGTTCAGGGCGCCCAGGGATTTGTCGGTGACTTCCATGCGGGTGAAGCTTTCGAGCAGCTCTCCGGGACTTGAGCCCGACGGCAGGAAGGCCAGCAGCACCGCGGCCAGCAACAGCAAACTCCGGCCAACGCCCGCCAGAACGGTGCTCGCCTGGGCCTGATGGCGAGGGGACAGGCCAAGTGCCGAACCCAGCGCCATGCCGCCGGGTTGCTTGGGCGACAGCAGGGTTTCGCAGACGTCGCCGAAAAACGCCACCAGCAGGTAGGCGGTTGACGCCACCACGCTCATCCACAACAGCTTGACGGCGAGGAAGTAGGCCAGGGTCAGGTAGCCGCTCAGCAGCGCCAGCAGGCTCAAGCCGACCCAGACGGCGACCACGAAGGGAATCAACCCGGCGAGGCCGCCCGGACGTTCGATGGCACACCGGCGACGGGTGCGGCGGTAGCGCACCAGGCCGAAGAAAAACACCAGCGAAACGGCCAGTGCGGTCAGGCCGTTGACCGCCACGGTCAGCGCGAGGCTGCTGGCAATGACACTGTTGATGCGTTCCTGGGTGCCGATGATCATCAACGCCAGGGCCAGCACGGCCGGGAAACGGCCCATGGCGGTGGCGATTTCGTCAGGAATGTTGGGCAGGCGCCACGAGGGGTGCGGCAGCATCAGCAACGCGCGGCCCAGGCCGACGATGAAGGCGCAGAAGGTGATCAGCGTTTGCAGTTGGTCGAGCAGGTTGACCACGTCGTTGCTGAGCACCGCATTACTGACGATGCCCCACCGCAGCAAGGACGTAGCGGCGGTGATCGTCACCACTGTCGACAGCCCGACCGCCAGTGCCAGGGCGCTGCGGCGCAGGCGACCTTCTGGCAGCCAGCGCACCATCAGGCGGATCAACAGGCTCTCCAGCAGGCGGCGCACCACCACCCAGATCAACAGCGCGCCAATCACCACGCTGGCAAACAGCAGGCGGTTGCCGGGCGCCAGGGCGCTGGTGAACACGCTGCGGACGTCGTCCAGCAGGCCGTTCATGCGCCTCAGATCGTCATCGGTCGGGCGAATCAGGGTCGACCAGAATGCCGAACTGAGGGGACTTGCCGTGCGGGTGCTGATCTGCGAATCGAACAGGCTGCGGCGCAGGCTGAAGATCTGTGTGGCGAGGTCCCGTGCCGACTGACTCAAGGTATTGGTCTGCCGCTCGTCGCTGACCAGCGCGTTTTTCTGGGCGGTCAAGGTCTTGCGCTGGCTGGTCAGGGTGGGCGCTTCGTCCGGTTGCACCGGGCCGAGGATGTTCAGCTGATCGTTGAGGTGCTCAATGTCGACCGCCTGCTTGGCGATCAGGTCATCGGCTTGCTTCTGCACCTGCAGCGCGGCCTGACGCAGGCTCGAAAGCAAATCGTCATTGGCGCTGACGGTGACTTTTTGCCGGATCTGGTCGAGCTGCTCGCTCAGGTCATCCAGGCTCGGGGCCTCGGCTTCCGGCGTCGCATTGATTTGGCTGGCGGGCTGTGTTGTGGCTTGCGGCGCGACCTGCGCCGCCGCAGCCAGTGCGAAAGCTGGCACGGTGATGCACAGCAGCAGCGCGAGCACCCCGGCGTAGAAACGGTTCAACGTGGCGTGTTGCATTCGGGTTCCTTTGGGGCGTTAACCGGTTTTACGATCTGATCGTCTGGCGCAGGTCTTGAACGGCAGGCAGGGGCTCTCGACACGTTCGTGCGCGCGGGGGCGGATCATAGCAAGTATTGGGTCAGGGCGGCTCGGCCCACTGCGCGAGACCTGCGTTCAGCCTGCACCCACGTCGCGACTGGTGGTGTCTGGGCTATTTGTGTATGAACATCAAAAGCAGATCAGAAGCTTCCCGGCTAAAGCCGGTCCCACAGACAGAGCCGGGGCTACGGGGGGATGAGGTTTCTTAGTGGGACCGGCTTCAGCCGGGAAGGGGCCCTTTCGGGCACCACAGCTAACCGATACCCACCGCCTCTTCAGGTCATGTGATATTCACACTGTGCGGTACATGATCTTTGCGTTGTATCAACAAGGCCCGCCGATTGGGCCTCATCAATCAAGAGGTAGCAGGATGCCGACACATAACGCTCAGGTGAATCTCGCCTATCGCCCCCGTCTTGCTGATCTTCAGCCCATCACGGCCGGCCCGTCATCCCATGCCACCGCGCTGCGATCAAGCCCTCAGGGGCGGGTCACGCCGGCGTCGCAACTGGAAGGCCGGTCAGGCTACAGCGATGAATTTCTCGGGGAGTTCGTGGTGCCGTGGCCAACGGTATCCACGCCTGACGATGTCTACCCCCTGGGCAACCCGGGCAATCGTCTGGATTACACCCACTTCTCCATCAGCATGTCGCGCAGCCGGCGCATCGCGCTGTACGTCGGCGTGAACATCGAGGGGGGCAGCAGCGTCGAGATCGTGCGGAGTCAGGACGCCTGGGCCTACGACGGCCGGCTGCCGGTCGAGGCGCAGATTGGCGACGATCTGTACCGCGACAACCTGCTGGATCGCGGCCACCTGGTTCGCCGGCAGGACCCCAACTGGGGCGCCGAGGCGCAGACCGCCAATCAGGACACCTTCCATTTCACCAACTGCTCGCCGCAGATGTCTGCCTTCAACCAGAAAACCTGGCTGGAGCTCGAAGACTTCATCCTGGAAAACACCCGCCGCTGGAAGGAGCGCGCCACGGTTTTTACCGGACCGGTCCTGCGCAGTGACGACCCGCTGTACCGGGGCGTGCAAATTCCCAGAGCCTTCTGGAAAGTCGTCGCGTTCCTCGGCGATGACGGCACACCTTCGGCCAGCGCGTACCTGATCGACCAGACCCGCGAGCTGGGCAAGCTGGAACTGGTCTTGGGTGCACTGAGGACCTATCGACGCAGCGTCGTGCAGATCGAGCAGCTCACCGGCATCAGCTTCGGTGAGCTGGCGCGGTATGACGGGTTTTCCAATGAAGAGCAGCTCACCGGCACCCGCATCGAGGCACTGATCCAGCGGCCGGAGGACATTCGGCTCTAGGTTGACGCTGCGGCTTTATTGGCCACGGGGCCTCGGGCCTTTGCGCCGAGGCCTTTCAGCGCAACGTTCAGCCCGGCGACCTGGCGCAGCGCCCGGCTCTCAGGCGCCTTGGGTCAACAGCGTGCCGGGCATGTTCTGTTGCACATACAGGATCAGACCCACCATGAACAGACAGAACAGCCACTGCAGCACACTGATCCCGGCGATCCGGTAGATCGCCTGCAAGGGCCGGCGCCAGCGGTATTGGCGATCCACCGGCGCCGCGCGTCCAGGTTGCAGTTTGCCGATCAGGCCGGTGACCACAAAGGTGACCACGCCCAGCAGTCCCAGCCATTTCCAGAGAATGAAGGCCACGGCCAGCATGGGTACGCTGTTGCGGATCACCAGATGCCGCCGATCCCGCGTCAGTTGGTGGCGTGCGCACCAGGCGCTGACGCTTTGATCAAGGTCGTAGAAGGATTCCGTGAACGTGACCCAATGCTCAAGCAACCATTTGCCCATATACGCGCTGAGCACCCCAAGCAATATCAGGATCGGCGACATGATCACCATGACCGGGAGCTCGGCGGGGTGCAGGCCATTCATGCCGAGGGCGAGGGTAATCGTCATGGCGGCGCAGGCCCGCTTCATGACGTGCTGAGGACGTTCGTGCCCTACCAGTGCTTTCCAGAACCACGGATTGTTGTCCGGGAACCGCTTTGGCCAGTCGGGAAACCGCGTGATGAACGCCTGGGATAATTGTTCGCAAGCCTGCCAGTCAGCCTCGGCGAATGTCGCGGCGCGCGCCTGAAGGCGTTCCGCAGACGAACCGGTCAGGAACAGCGCAGCCGCATTGGCAGAGGGGGTCGGATGCTGCTCGCCCAGACGCGCCAGCGCACGCAGTTCGCCGAGCCATTTCTTCTCTTCATTGCGGGCGAGCAGGGTGTGCCATTGCTCATCGACGACGGGAACAACCGCTGATTCGGTGTCCCAGCCGAACAGCTGTCGCACCCTTTCAAACAACCCCGGCGACCAGTTTCCGTGGTTGAAAAACAGGTCCAGCACCTGCACCTGAAGCGTCTGGCGGCGGGCTAAATCGCCCAGCCAGCCTTGTCGACAGTGGTGCTCGAGGCAGTCAATGAAGCGGGTTTCCTCGCCGGCGGCCATGTACTGCTCCAGCCTGTGGTACAGCCCCAGGGAGAGCAAATGGCCCAGCCGCTCCTGATCGGATTGCCGAGGACGAACCTGCTGCCAGGGGGTCAGCCACTGGCGGGTTTCCAGGCCCCATCGCAAGAGGTTCGGGCTGGCGTCTGGCGCTTGCACGCAACGCACGAACAGCAAGGCTTCGACGGTCGCTTCGATGCCTTTTGCGACGGCTTCAGTCCAGCAGTGGTCAACGGCATCGTCGTTGAAATGTTCGAGCAGCTCGGCGGCCTGCTCCTGTGCGGAACGCACCACTGGCCGAGTGACCGGCGCAGGCCTTTGCACCAGAGGCGCTGCCGAAGCCTGTACAAACGAAGTGTCACCGCCAACGCCATCGTCGCCCTCGCGGGCCAGCTGCAACGCGCGTTCGTAGGCTTCACGCAGTTGCTGAAACGCAACGGGGTCTTCGTCCGGGCGGGTGACCTTCAGCAGTCTGGCGTACTGGCGTTTGACGCTGCGCTCATCGGAGCGGGCAGGGAGGTCGAGAATTGTCCAGCAATCGAACGTCGCGTCCATGGGTCAGTGCCACCCGCCGCGTTCCAGCTGTTTGAGCCGCTCGTTCAGCTCCGTGCGCGTCTGCCGGATGAGGCGTTCGTCCTGACTGTCGAGGGCACGCTGGAACACGCTTGCCCAGTCACCGATCAGTTCGCGGCGGTCGCCCAGGCTCTCCTGGTAGAGATGCTCCAGGCGCGCAACCAGCAGCGTGTTGACCTGCTGATCGCGCGGATGAATCTTGAGCGCGGCGAGGGCTTGCAGGCGCTCGGCGATTTCTTCAGGGCTGAGCACGCCGGGGTTGTTTTCGATGACCAGTGCGAACGCCTCGCCCGTGCTGGGGAGGGTGACCTGACATTCGAGAATGCCGTTGTTGTCGTACGTAAAGCGCACGTCGAGACTGACGTTGCCTTCATTTTGCGGGGGGAGGGGAATCGCCAGTTCGCCCAGGGGAATGTTGTCGCGCACCAGGCGACTTTCGCCCTGGAAGATGCTCACCGTCACGCCGGTTTGCCCCGCTTCGGCGGAGTAAACGGTCTTGACCCGGCTGACCGGTACCGTGGTGTTGCGCTCGATGATCGGCAAATAGTGCCCATGCTCACGGTGCCGGCCGACCCGTTCTGCGACCTCGATACCCAGGGTGTAGGAGCAGACGTCGGTCAGCACCACTTCTTCGAGGGCGGCATTCCGGGATTTCAGCGCCGCCTGAATCGCCGCGCCGTGGGCCACGGCTTCATCCGGGTTGAGCTGGATGGAGGGGAAGCGCCCGAACATGCCCGCCGCCAGTTTGCGCACCAGCGGCATACGCGTGGTGCCACCGACCAACAGGATTTCGTCCAGATCGCCGACCAGCAGCCTGGCATCGCGCATCGCGCGTTCCACCGGATTGCGCAGCCGTTCGAGCAACGGCGCATACAGCGCGGCCATGTCCTCCTGGGTGAAGGTCTGCTGCCACTGCCGGCCGTCCACGCGCAGCACGAACGCGTCACTGCGCGCCTGACCCAGGGCAATGCGCAGGCGTTGGGCTTCGCGGTGCAGCGCGTGAGCGACCGATTCGGGGGCGGGAAAGCCTGGCTGGTCGGCTTGGGTGCGAACGAAAGCCTCGGCCAGCAGCCGGTCGAAATCTTCGCCACCGAGGAAGTTGTCACCGGCACTGGCGCGCACTTCCATCACCCCCTCGAACAGCTCGAGGATCGACACGTCAAACGTGCCGCCCCCCAGGTCGAACACCAGAAACGAGCATTCGTTTCCGTGTTGCGGCAGTCCGAATGCCAGCGCGGCAGCAGTGGGTTCGTTGATCAGCTTGTCGACCTTGAGGCCGGCCAGCTCCCCTGCGATGCGCGTGGCTTTGCGCTGGGCGTCGCTGAAGTAGGCCGGGACGCTGATGACCGCCTCGACAACGGTTTCGCCATAGGCACGCTCGACGTCTTCCTTGAGGCTGCGGAGCACCAGCGCGGAAAGCTCTTCGGGACGAAAGGCGTGATCGCCCAGGTTGATCGTGTGGGCGCTGCCCATGTGGCGTTTGAACAGCGCAGTGGTCACGCAAGGGTGGGTGTGCAGGCGTTCGCGAGCGGCTTGCCCGACCAGAATCCGACCCTCATCGTCCAGTCCGACCACGGACGGGGTGAGCACCTCGCCCAGGGCGTTCGGCACCAGCAGGCTGGCATCGTCTTTCCAGACCGCGACCAGGCTGTTGGTCGTGCCAAGGTCAATCCCGACAATCATGGGCGAAACCCTGTGTGCGTTTTATCGTTCATAAGCGGTGTCTTCCCTGAGCCTGGAGGTTGGGTGCGCAGATTTGAGAATGATCGGCGGGAGGGGTTCAAGCTTCCCTGCGCCTTGTGTGCGCCTTCACTGCGCGGACGGCGTAACATGCCGCAAAATTACAAAATAATGGGATCCAAAGGGAATTTATTTCTGCTTAAGCTATCTAGCATGACGGTTACAGACGGTTTCATTTGCGCCAGCCTCGTTCATCCGGCGCCAGTCAACCCACCGCCAAGCCACCTCGGACGGCGCTGATCCATATTTTCTGACAGGGACGCACACTCGCGATGCAAACAGCCTCCACTGCGGCACCCGCCACTGGCGAGCGCGTCGCCAGCTTCAGCTACGGCAAAGGCTTTCTGGTTTTTCTACTGATTTTCGGCGTGGTCCTGCTGGCCCTGGCCGGGTTTGTTCTGTATCTGGGGACGATCCTGCCCCACAGCGCTGCCGGCCCTGTCGAACTGAACACTTCCCGTGGCACCCCCCTGAACGTCTCCAGCCCCGCCATGATGATTTATGCCACCAGCGCTTTCCTGGCCGTGCTCGGGCTGATCGTACTGGGGCTTTATGGGTGGCAGAACAAGCAGCGCCAGACGCGTTATGAGCTGTATGAACACGGTGTTGCGCACACGACCCGGGGCGCCCGCACCTACGTGCCGTTCGCCGAGATTCAGGACCTTTACCTGTTCAGTTCGGGGCAGGTGGCCTACACCGGGTTGATCACCAACCTGGCGTTCCGTCGCACTGCCAGCGAGCCCTTCCACCGGGTGCTGCCCTCGTTGAAGGGCTTCTACACCTTCATGGAAACCTTCCGCGAGCTGTACCTCAACGCGCGTCAGCCCGTGGTCCTCGATACTCTGCACGCCGGTGGCAGCGTTACCTTCAACTGCCTCAACGGCGCCCAGGTCTGGCGCAAGCGCATGGGCGGCGATTTCCTCAACGTCGACACCCAGCCGATCGTAGTCTCCCGCGACGCCGTGCTGATTCAGAACAGCGTGGTGCCGATGTCCGCGCTGCGCAGCATGGATCACAGCCGCTGGAACGAGACCATCGAGATTCGGGATGCGGCGGGCAAGGTCGTGCTGTCGACCCTGGCGACCGGCATCCTCAGCCATGATCTGTTTCTCAGCACCCTTGGGCTGCTCATGGAAACACCTGCGAATGATCGGCCAGCCACTGCGCCGACGTTTGCCTGAACGCTGCTCAACCCACCGTGTCTTCGCTCACGGCTGTTCAGGGGTTGCCCCGGGCATCGAAGCATCGACATTCACAGCCTTCGGCAGGCCCATCTGCCACGGGCGTATCACTTCTGGAGATTCTCCGACAATGACCGTCTCACTCACCCGCCACTGGTTACTCGCCCTTGCACTGCCTCTGCTACTGACCGCCTGTGGCAGCAGCGAACCTGACCAGCGTGCCGCGTTCAAGCAGTTCCTGCAGACCCGGATCATCGACAAGCCCGGCGTGCACGTGCCCAAGCTGACCCCGGATGAATCGAAATCGTTCGGCGATTACAGCCAGCACTATGCCGTGATCACCGACTTCAACAGCGGGATGGACGCGAGCATCAAACCCCTCAACGGCTTCGTGCAGAAAGGCGCGTTCCGTTCATTGAGCGACGTGATCGAGCGCCGTGACGATATCAAGACTGCGCAAACCGGCTTGAATGACCTGGTCGTGCAGCTCAAGCAAGAGTTGGCAAAAGCCGATGCCGCCCATGCCCAGCTCAAGCAGCCTGACGATCTGAAGACGGTGTATGACAGCGCCTATGACCGCACCGTGACCCTACCGGCCAACACGCTCCTGACCGTGATGCCGCAAGTCAACGGCACCATTGATTCGGGCCTGAAAGTGGCTGACTACGTCGACGCCCACAAAGCGCAGATCCAGATCAATGGCTCCGTGGTTCAAGTGACGGACCCCAAGGTGCAGACTGAGTTGAACACGCTGCTGCAGGACCTGAATGCCAAAGCCAGGGTGGTTCAGGAAGCGCAGGTGCGCATGCAAACGGTGTTGCTGGGTCGCTGATCCAGACGCCGATGGCTGCGTGGCTCACCGCGTTGAGCCACAGCGTCGAAGGCGTCGCTTTTGACACGCACGCAACGGTCATCTGAA
This sequence comes from Pseudomonas sp. W2Oct36, assembly GCF_041060465.1. Lineage (NCBI taxonomy): Bacteria > Pseudomonadati > Pseudomonadota > Gammaproteobacteria > Pseudomonadales > Pseudomonadaceae > Pseudomonas > Pseudomonas sp. W2Oct36. Next base: position 23,687 of record NZ_JAUERW010000016.1, on the reverse strand, counting down.
CGTTGCTCAAGGAAGAAGGCGCGCGCCAGGGAGGGCACTCGGCGGCGCAGAAGAGGGCCGTCCGATGGACATCAAAAAGCTGAAGCTGATTGCCGTACTGGTTTTATTTCCCCTTGGGTTGAATCTGGTTGGGGTCTGGGAGCTGCAACGCAGCAGCGACGACCACGCCGAATACGCGGCCTACCAGGCCGACCTTGCCGAATTTCGTCCAGAGCTCCAGGCCATCGCCGACAACAGCGGCTCGCGACCCGTTATGGTCGATGTGGGCGACGGCGAGAAAATGGAAGTGAAAATGGCGCTGTCCCGCGTCACTGAGATGCAGGACGAGCTGGACACCTTGCTGCCGTTGACCAATGTCATGGCGTGGGTGGCAAAGGGCACCATTACCCTCGGTTTGCTGGCGGCTCTGGTGGGCGGGCTCGGCTTGCTCGCCCTTAACTGGGCAGGCCGGCGCGCCATGCATTCGCGGGAGCAACTGCTGCACAGCTTCACCCGTGTGATCAAACTGCTGCCCTACGTTCTGGTCGGGCACGTGGTGGTGATGGGGGCAGCGATTGCCGCCATCGTCGCATTCGAGGCGCTGGGCGCGTGGCACGCCGGGCGGCTGTCGGCCGGCGAAATGAAGTTCATGTTCTTCGGCATGGTCCTCGTCGCAGGCTGTCTGTATTCCATCTGGCAGATGGGCACGCAACTGCGCGTCATGCTCAACATGTTCCAGCCCACGCCGATGGAGGTGATGGGCGAGACGGTCACCGTCGAGCAGGCGCCGGTGCTCTGGGCTTACGTGAAGGATCTGGCCCTGAAACTGGGCGCACTGCCGCCCGATCACATCGTGCTGGGCATGGCCGCCGGCTTTTACGTCACCTCCGGCGACATCGCCCTCGCGCCGGCCAACACCACCTTGACGGGCCGCACCCTGCATGTGCCGCTGGCCTATCTCGGCATCCTGGATGAAGCCGAAACCACCGCGGTCATCGGCCACGAGCTGGGGCATTTTGCAGGCGCGGATACCGAGTTCAGTATGCGTTTCGTGCCGATCTACCACGGCATCGAGCGCAGCCTGGTGGTGATCGGGCAGACCCTGGTCGACAGTGAATGGCTGCAGCGCGCGACCCTGCACCCGGCGTTCATGCTGGGCGCCTACTTCATGGAAAGTTTCGACCACGCGGTGATGCACTGGAGCCGTGTGCGTGAGCTGGAAGCCGACGCCGCCGGTGCGCAGCTGGCGGGCAATCTGGCGGCCGCGTCGGCGCTGGTGCGCATTTCCGCCATCGATCCGATGCTGCAAGAGCGCCTGGTCGCCCACATCACCCAGGCAACCCGGCCGACGTCCGAGCACGTGCCGGTCAGTGATCTGCCGACCACGGTTCTGCGCGAAATCGCGGCCTTGCCCCTGACCTTGCCGGAAGAGGAAATGGCCACGCAGCTGCCGCATCCGTCAGACACCCATCCTTCGAATGGCGAGCGCGTGGCGTCTCTCAAGGTGTCGATCGACGATGCCGTGCGCAGTGGCACGCGGCCGCTGGATGCAACGCAAGCCTGTGCGGCGATGGATCGCTACTTCGCCCAGCCCGACGTGTTGCGCGCTCGCCTGACGGACGATTATCTGAGCCATCACGTCCAGCAGGACGCCGTCCTCGTCGAGACATTGCGCACCCACGCCGGCAATGTGACCGGGGACGTTGCGCTGCACGAAGGGGCGCGCTTGCGGGGGCAGATCCTGATCGGGTTCAGTGGCCTGCTGGCCGTGGCGGGGCTGATCCTGCTACTGGCACCGGTGCTGTTTCCAGGTGCTGCGGGACGTGATCCGCAGCCATTTTTCGTCGGTGCCGGCATCGCTCTGTTCATCATGCTGTGCATGTTGCCCTTTGGCGTGCGCCTGTTCAGACGTGCGCATAAAACCGCGCTGCTGCTGACGCCGGATCACTTCGTGTTCGCCAACCTCAAGGCGCCGCTGCCGATTCGCGACATCGCCGACTTCAACCTGCAGGTGGGGAATGTCGTCATGCTGACGATCCTGCTCGAAGACAACGCACCCCTGCCGGAGCTGACCTCCCGGTCGTTCTTCGCACCGGATGTGGCGCTGAACAAGAAGAAACGGTGGCTGATGTTGCCGATGAGCAAATTCTGCCGCGATGACAAAAAGCTCAAGCTCCCCGAGCTGGCCGAACTGATCGGGAACTACGTCAACGCCGGCGCCGCGCGGCATTTGCTGCAGCAGCGGTTTGAGCAGGAAGAGGAATCGAAGGCTGGGTAGATGAGGCCAGGTTGGAGCGAAATTCGGATACACCGGGATTTTGAATAGTAGGACCGGCTTTAGCCGGGAAGAGGCCGGTTTGACTACTGCAAATGTCGCGGTGTGAAGCCTGACGCCTTCCCGGCTAAAGCCGGTCCTACGAAACGCACGCGACCCGGGGATCTGCTTTAGTCGCGCAGACTTCGATCCGATACCTGCGCTGAACGGGGAAAGACTGAGGACGGGATTCCCCACCGCCCGTCACCTATCCCGTCAGATGACCCAGCTTTCACACAGCATGCCCATACTGCTCCCGTCTCTTCATTCGAAACGGAGCATGTTATGACACTGCAATTCAATGTCCGGGATTTTGGCGCAGTCGGTGATGGGCATACGTCCGACACCGCGGCCATTCAAGCCGCCATCGATGCGGCGGCGAAAGGCGGCGGCGGCGATGTGTATATTCCTGCCGGCACCTGGACCCTGACCCCGGGCGGAAAGCCTGCCGACGGCGCGCTGATGCTAAAAAGCAATGTGTTCATCAAGGGCGAGGGCATGGGCGTCACGGTGCTCAAGCTGGCCGATGGCACCGACCAGGCTGTCACCGGCATCATCCGCTCGGCGAGCGGCGAGGCAACCCACGATTTCGGCGTCAGCAACCTCACCCTCGACGGCAACCGCGATGCCACCAGCGGCAAGGTGGATGGCTGGTACAACGGCTTTCTGCCGGGCCAGCCGGGTCAGGACTCCAATGTCACGCTGTCCGGCGTCGAGATCCGCGATTGCTCGGGCTACGGCTTCGACCCCCACGAGCGCACGGCGAACATGCTTATCGAAAACAGCGTGTCCCACGGCAACGGGCTGGACGGGTTCGTCGCCGACTACCTGATCGACAGCACGTTTCGCAACAACCTGGCCTACGACAATGACCGTCACGGTTTCAACATCGTCACCACCACCCACGATCTGGCGCTGCTGAACAACGTCTCCCACGACAATGGCGGGGGCGGCATCGTCGTCCAGCGCGGCAGCGAAAACATCCCCTCGCCGTATCACATCACCATCGAAGGTGGCGAGGTGTACGGCAATGCGGCTGAAGGCGTGTTGGTGAAACTGTCCAACGGCGTTGATATCAGCGGCGTGGACATTCACCACAACGGTACCTCCGGCGTGCGTGTCTACGGCAGCACGGACGTTGAGGTTCGCGGCAATCTGATTCACGAGAACGCACAGAAAGCCGGCATTCCTGAGGTGCTGATCCAGCCGTTCGACGACCGCGGCGGCGTCTCCGGGAAGCTTCATCCGTCTGACCACAACACCTTCGCGGGCAACATCATTACCGGCGGCGACAAAAGCACCTTCGGGGTGGCAGAGGAGAGCGGGCAGTCCGGCAGCAACTCGGTGTACGGCAACACCTTCGCGCACCTGCAGGACACCGTATCGCTGCAGGGCGCGGGTGACCACGTCGGGACCAACCCCGTGCTGAATGCCATCGACGGCGGCAATGGCGGCGATGCCATCGTCGGAACCGCGAAGGCCGACTCGATCAACGGCAAGGACGGGGCAGACACCCTGAGTGGCGGATCCGGCGCGGACCTGCTCTGGGGCGGCGCTGGCCATGACCGGTTGCTGGGCGGCAGCGGCAACGACACCCTGATCGGCGGCGCCGATGCCGACGTGCTGTTTGGCGGCGCAGGCTCGGACCTGTTCCGGTTTGCCTCGGTGTCCGACAGCTACAGAACGGCGACTGCCAGCCATGCAGACCGCATCGGCGACTTCGATGCCGCCCATGACATCATCGATGTCTCGGGCTTGGGCTTCACCGGATTTGGCGACGGCCACGACGGCACCCTGAAGTTCACCACCAACGCCGAGCATACCCGGGTCTACCTGAAAGACCTGGACGCCGACGTGCAAGGGCATCGCTTCGAACTGATTCTGGACGGTGATTTCAAGGCCGCTCTTCCTTCAAAATCCATGGTATTTGCCGACGCCCCGACGTCGCTGGCCAGTACATCAACCCCAGCGGATGCCGTGTCGGTGGAGCTGGTAGGCGTGGCTCAGGATCATCCGGAGATTGCCCTCGTGTGACGTAACGGCAGGCCCGTCTTGCCCCTGCGCGCTGGCACGGGGAGTGGATCGAGGTAGGCCCGCGCCGTGAGGTCATACTCACGGCGTGGTCCCATACAACTCCCGCCTCCATTTCCGCCCCCACCTTTGCATCCTGCCGGCCTTCCGGCTAAAGTCGGCCTCCGGGCGTCTGCTGCGCCTGCGGTACGCGCGAAGGGGTCTCCCAAGGCAAGCGTTGCACACTCATTCATTCCAGCTCCCGGCTTGTCGGCGGACCGAGCCCCAAAGGAGTTGGCATGCCTGCCACACATGCGTCCCGTCAACACGGTCTGCTCGATGTACCTGCGCTGCGTAAGCACGCAAAACGTCTTCTCAAAGCCCTGAACACCCACGAAGCGGATGACGCCCGGGCGCAATTGCGCGCGATGGGCCTGCCGGGCCCGGCCTATCGGCTCGCCGACACCCAATGGCTGGTGGCCCGGGAGGCAGGGTTCGCCAGTTGGCCCAAATTGATCGCCCATGCCGATGCCGTCGGATTTGCCGCCCGCCATCCGGATTTTGCGGCGACGGGTGAAGCACAGGTTCAGCACTGGCGCTGCGGCAACGACATCGAGCGCAGCCTGCGCGTTGCCGGCTTCGCAGGTGCGTTCCAGATGTTCGACGACCCGATGGTCATGGGACCGGTTCCCGCGCTGCCTGACGACGACTATTGGGCGGTGAGGGCAGTCTTTGCCCAGCAGGCCTTCGGCTTGTCGGCCCGTGATGCTCAGCAACGGCAGGCGACTCAGCGTGGGGCTTTGGCACGCCTGAATGCCGACAGTGAACTGGTCCTGTGGTGCGAAGCCGATGCCTACGATCAGCTGTTTCTGGTTCGGCTGCTGGCGAGTTTGCCCAGCATGCCGCGCAGGCTGGAGCTGATCGAGATCAACCGCGTGCCCGGCGTCGAGCGATTCATTGGTATCGGGCAACTGGACCCGGACGTGCTCGCCTGGCTCTGGCCCCAGCGGCGCGCCATCGGTGAAGACGCGCTGGCACTGGCCCGGCAGGTATGGGCCGCCTACACCGCCGCGGACCCGACTCGCTGGGCCGAGCTTGCGGCACAGCACCATTGCGCGCTGCCGCTGCTCGGTCCCGCGCTGGCAAGACAACTGCAGGAGCTGCCCGGCGCAGAGGATGGCTTGAGCCTGACCCAGCGGCTGACCCTGCGCATTCTCGCGGAGAAAGGCGAGATGCCCGCCGGCAAGGTCTTCGGTCATTTGATGATGACCTATGAGCCGCTGCCGTATCTGGGCGACATGATGTTCAACGCACTGCTCAGGGCTCTCATCGACGCACCGCAACCGCTGCTGCACGAACAAGCGGGCAGCGAATGGCCCAAACGGCTGGTCGGACTGACCGCGCTGGGTGAGCGCGTCCTGCGCGGGGAAGTGAACTGGCTTGATCTTGAGCCAGCAGAGCGGTGGGTCGGCGGTGTGCAGATTATTGCGGACCGCTCGCCCTGGGTGGTCAGCCCCGAAGGGCGGGTGTGGTGTCGCTGACTAGGCCAGAGACGTCAGTGACTTCTCCATGATGATCGTCCGTTCCTCGCCGTGGTATTCATCCCGAACGGTCGAGTAGCCCAGGGACTGGTAGAAGCCCTCAGCCGTGATGGAGGAGGGCACGCGCAACTGACTGACGCCGTTGGAGATGGCGGCTGATTCAACGGCCGCCATCAAGGCGCGCCCGGCGCCCTGGCCCTGGTGTGTCGGGGCGACGAACACGCTGCGAACCGTGGCTTGATCGAGGCTCGCCGTGGCAATAACTTCTTCGTCGAGGGTCGCCACGTACACCTGCCGCTGCACCAGCAAGCGCAGGATCGCCGGCGGCGAAAAACTCAGCGTCACCTGGGCGATCACGGCGGCGGAATAATCCTGGCGATTGGACTCGCGCAGGGCGGCCACGATGACGCGGCTGATCGCGGTGGCGTCATTATCCGTTGCCTTGCGGATATGGCAGTTCATGTGGCTGTGGTCCTTGTGTCCGCGAGCGGTTATCTCAATACCGGGTGAGCAGCGCACACCGATAATCCCCTTTCATTTACTGGTCGTTTTCATCTTGTGGCCGTTGCTGCGCCTGCTGATCAAGCAGCATTTGTGTGACCTGCTCAATGTAGTCGAACACCTCAGGCTGGACCGAGTATTGGTACTGCTTGCGACGGTTGTTGGAAACCTTCCCGTTATTCGTCAGGCACATCATCACGAGGTTGGCCAAGTCGCTGCCGCGCACGTCGTAGACCTCATTTACCGTCCGCACGACCCTGTCATAGTTTTCAAGAAAGATTGTCTCTTCCCGAAGTTCCACTTCTAACGCACGCTTCGCCATTTCCAGAGTGAACCGTACCGCTGAAGTGGCATCCCAGAAGCGATAGATCGAGGGATCACCCGTGAATTCGAACGAGTACTGACCCTGATCAATCCACCGGACATCCCAGAAATCACGCGCCGGGCGAGAGAACGACTGCAACGTCTCCAGATACAGGCGCTCCTCGCGTTTCATGGCCACAGATACCGGCAGCAGCAAACCATTTTCCAGCGCGCCGGCGCGGCACAGAGTGTGGTGGATCAAAAAACGGGAGAGGCGACCATTGCCGTCCATGAACGGATGAAGAAAGACGAAACCGAACGAGATGATTCCAGCCGCGATGAGGGGGTCGATCCGCGCGGGCGCGTCGTTGCCCAAGGCCATTAGCTCCTCCATCAACTCACGACAGAGATCTGGGCCTGGCGGAACATAGGTGACCCCTGCTGCGCCCTGTAGCCCATTCGCCAGATGGTTCTGCTCATGCCGAAACGCGCCCGCCATGTCAAAAGGGTTGGATATCGTTGCATTCTGGAGATGGACCAGATAGTCCTCGTCCAGTGGAATACCCTCATGAGCCTGCCGGAGCAGTTGGATAAATTTGCGCGCCTTATCCTCGCTAGGCGACTCTTTCTCAATCGCAAATGAATCCTGCGTCTCGTGAAGGTAAGCCCAGTTGATCGCGCGATCCATCATTCCTGTCGGGAGGCTCCGCATGAAGTGCTGAGCGCGTGCGAGGATATCGTAGTCCAGCAGTGCGACGATCTCCGGCGTACGCTCAACAGTCGCGCAGTAGGCGATTGTCCCAATCCCGTTGAACTCTACCCGCCAGCGGGAATTGCGCTCTCCAGGCATCGTCACATACAAATCAGGATCGAACAGCGGTACGAATGCACCTCTCACGGGTGAATGCTGAATCAGCTCTTCCCCGGTGAAGGCTTCGCGAAGAAAACAGGCTTTGCGCAGGTAAATACCGTTGGGGGTCTTTACTAACTCCGCCTCCACTCTAGCCGCGGGAATTTGCGGCAGTGCCTGGGCCAAAATGGTGAGATTGATTCCTTCGTGCTTGAGCGCGAACAGCAAATGCCCCAGCAGATCATCTGGCTCAGGCGCACTGCCCGGTGGCACCGTCAGCGTTTCACTGATGCGCTTGATCCTTGTGACTGGCTGAATCTTCGCGGGTCGGTTTAAAGGGAAAGCCGAAAGGCGCAACGATTCTTGCAGCTTGGCGTAGCCAACTAAATTCATAGCGCAATTCCTTGATTCACGACGATCCCATGCAGTTTTTCTTCAGTGCACCCAGAAAATCTTCAGTTCGACCAATTATCCTGATTTTTTCTTAACTTGATACATCCCGTCTTACTCCTAGGACCGCGCGACCACCCCCGTAGCCCTGAGAATCCTGCCGGCATCCCGGGCGGGAGGGAGCCCGAACACCCGGGCGTAATCACGACTGAACTGGGTGGCGCTCTCGTAGCCGACCTCGAACGCGGCTGCCATGACGCTCCTGGCATGGGCAACCATCAGCGTTCTGGCCTGCAACAGGCGAACCCGCTTCTGGTACTGCAAAGGGCTCAGGTGAGTGACCGCCTTGAAATGCCGATGGAACGCCGAGACGCTCATCGAAGCGCGCTCGGCCAGGCGCTCCACGCCCAGGGGTTGAGCGAAGTCACGACGGATCCACTGGATCGCCATGTTGACCCGGGCCATGGCGCTGTCCGGCGCGGCGATTTCGCGCAACATCCAGCCAAGGGGGCCCTGGAGCACGCGGAAAATAATTTCCCGTTCATAGACCGGGGCGAGGGCGGCGATCGCTTCGGGGTCGCCCATCAGTCGCAGCATTCGCACCCAGGCATCCATCAGTTCATCTGTCATCAATGCGACGGAAAACCCCGAATCCTGTTCAGCGCGGCTGGCAGGTTTGGGCAGGTCGGCGAACAGCGTCGCCAGCACCGCCGGGTCCAGCGTCAGGCTGACTGCCAGATAAGGCTCGCCTGCAGGCGCCGGGTGCACCGAACCCACCGCAGGCAGATCGATGGACATGACGAAGTAGGTCGCCGGGTCGTAGCTGAGGGTCAGGTCCCCCACGGTCATGCTTTTGCTGCCCTGCAGAATCACGTTGATCATCGGGTCATACACCGCCGCGAGCAGGTGCTCGGGGATTTTGCCCTGCACCATGGCTACCCGGGGGATGCCCGTTTCGGTGCGACGGTTTTCAGCACCGGCAGCAAGCAATCGGAGTTCATTCAGTTGTTTTTCCATGGGCAGCATGTTGAGGGCTGAGCGTCATGCCGCGCAAGGGAAAAGCAGAAACGGGCAGGTTCCGAGCAGGAACGGACACGTCCTCGGTCTCTGTGATGAGTACTGTGGAGCCACGTTTGAATCACAGAGGAACACGACATGGGCGTTATCGTTATCACAGGCGGCAGCCGCGGGATCGGTGCCAGTGCGGCCGAACACGCGGCGAAACGGGGTATGGGTGTCATCCTGACGTACAACGCCAACCCTCAGGCGGCGGCTTTGGTCGTCGAGCGCATTGCACAGGCCGGTGGGAAGGCCGTTGCGCTGAAACTCGACGTGTCCGACGTCGGCAGCTTCGAGGCGTTTCGCGAATCCGTGGTCACGGCACTTCGCGAAACCTGGGCGACCGCCACGTTGAGTGGCCTGGTCAACAACGCCGGCTATGGCCTGTTCAACCCCTTGGCAACGGTCAGCGAAGCGCAGTTCAACGGTCTGTTCAACGTGCACCTCAAAGGCCCGTTTTTTCTGACTCAGGCGCTGCTGCCGTTACTCGCGGACAACGCCAGCATCGTCAATCTCACCAGCGCCACGACACGAGTGGCCACGGCCGGCGTTGCTCCCTACGCCGCGTTCAAGGGTGGCCTTGAAGTGCTGACCCGCTACATGGCCAAAGAATTTGCCGACCGGCGAATACGCGCCAATGCGGTATCACCGGGCGCCATCCGCACAGAGCTGGGCGGCGGCCTCAACGATGCGTTCGAAGCGATGCTGGCGGCGCAGACCGCGCTCGGCAGAGTGGGCGAACCGGAAGACGTCGGCCGAGTGATTGCCATGTTGCTGTCCGACGAAAGCGGCTGGATCAATGCCCAGACCCTTGAAGTCGCCGGCGGCTACAACATCTGACCACGGGAGGATTTCGAGAATGCTGGATCATATTTTTCTGTCAGTGAGCGACGTCCCACGTGCCGTCCGCTTCTATGAGCAGGTGCTCGCACCTCTGGGCGTCACGGCACGGCTGGACTACGACGGCAAGGACGGTCCGCCGGGACATCCTGACCTGAAAGGCTTCGGCGCCAACGGTCGGGTGTTTTTCTGGCTGCGCGAGGGAGTAGTCGAAGGACGTGCTGTCCATGTCGGCTTCGTCGCCAACAGCAAGGCCGAAGTGGATGCCGCTTACGCCGCCGCCATGGATCACGGAGCCGTGGACAATGGCGCGCCCGGCGCACGCTTGCACTACGACCCTGATTACTACGCCGCCAATGTGCTGGACCCGGACGGCTACAGCCTGGAATTCGTCTGCAAAAAATGGCAGCACGCCCAATGAGCCCGCTGCTGATCTACGGCGCCACGGGCTACACCGGGCGCATGGCAGCAGAACGCGCCAAAGCCCAGGGGCTGGTGTTCGAAATCGCCGGGCGCAATCGTCAGCGTCTCGAAGCACTGTCTGCGCAGCTGCAAGTGCCCTATCGGGTGTTCGATGCCGACGGGAATGCTGCCGCTTCGTTGTCGGGGATCTCTGTGCTGCTCAACTTTGCCGGTCCGTTTGCGCACACCGCCGAGCCTTTGATGCGCGCCTGCATCCACGCCGGCGTTGACTATCTGGACATCACCGCCGAAATCAACGTGTACCGATTGGCCGAACGATTGGGCGCTGAAGCCTTTGCACAGGGCGTCATGTTGCTGCCGGGCGTGGGCTGGGACGTGGTGCCTACCGACGCGCTGGCACTGCATGTCGCCAGGCGCGTTGATCAACCGCGTTCGCTGCGCATCGCGCTGCAAGTGCCGGGGTCGATGTCTCGGGGCTCGGCCAAGAGCGTCAGCGAAATCATCGGCGCCGGTGTGCTCGCCAGGGTGGCGGGTGAACTTGTCGCGACACCTGATGCCCCGCCGCGTCAGTTTGATTTCGGCCAGGGACCGCTGCTCTGTGTGCCGCTCTCGTTCGGGGATCTCGTGACCGCGTGGCATGCAACCGCCATTCCCGACATCAGGATGTATGTCCACCTCTCGGGCGAAGCGTTTCCAGAGGGCGACCTCTCACTGCTTCCCGATGGCCCCGACGCTGCGGCGCGTGATGCCCATAGGGCTCGCGCGGCGGTTGAGATCACCGGGGCAGATGGCTCGATCGCGCGGTCGGTCATCGAAACCGTGAACGGCTACACCTACACACCACTCGCTGCGGTTGAAGCTGCCCGCCGTCTGTTGGGCGGTGAGCGGCGGCGGGGGTTCACAGCCCCGTCGCAGGTGTTCGGCGGCGGGTTTGCGCTGAGCATCGCGGGCACGGTCATCACCGACCTGCCAGCCAGGTAGTTCCGGTCAGGGGGCTGCCGGTGGGGCGGTGGTCTCGCCGCTTGGGGCGAGGGGCGACTTGAACCGCGCGGCGTCCCGCAGGGGAGGCAGGCCGAACAGCCGGGCGTATTCGCGATTGAATTGCGAAGCGCTTTCGTAGCCGACCTTGTAAGCGATGGACGTGGCGTCCAGCGAATCGAACAGCAGCAACCACCGGGCGCGTAACAGGCGCAGGCGTTTTTGATACTGAATGGGTGTCATGGCTGTGACCGACTTGAAATGCCGATAAAAGGCAGCAACGCTCATCTCGGACATCAGTGCGAGGGGCTCGACGCGGAAAGGCTCGGTGTAATGCTCGCGAATCCACTGCGTCACACGGCGGATCTGTGTCATCCGGCCATCCGGGCGCGCCATGTCACGAAGGATGCCGCCCAGTGGCCCCTGCAAGGCACGATACAAAATCTCGCGTTCGATCATCGGGGCGAGGACTCCAGCGTCATGGGGACGATCGACCAGCCGCATCATCCGCACCCAAGCGTCCAGCATCTCATCCGACGTGCACACGGCCTGAAAGCACGCGCTTTGTGCTGCCCCTGGTGCCGTGTTCACCTCCATCAGCAGCGTCGCAATCACATCCAGATCAAGGGTCAGGCTGACCGCCAGATAGGGTTGATCGGCCGCTGCGGCGTGAATCTGGCCCGTGGCGGGCACGTCGACCGGCACCAGAAAATAATGGCCTGCGGTGTAGCGAAAAACCTCATCGCCTATCGACAGGCTTTTTGTGCCCTGGAGTACCAGATGCAGCATCGGCTGGTAGACCTGATCTGCGCAGGCCTCGGCGCAGACCATTGCAACGCGGGGCAGACCGGTGTCCGTCCAGGTGTTTTGGGCGCTCATCACGATGCGGCGCAGTTCTGCGATTGGATTTTCCATACCCCACCGTGGGCTACACCGCGGTGCCTGGCAAGCCATTTGAGAAGATCAGGCAAGGATGTGCTAACAACCGGCAAACGCTAGCCCGGTGGTTGGCCGAATACTGGGGGCACGCGGCTCGTTCCAGGTCCGGTGCTCACGACCGGTGCTCACCACGGACAGTAACGACGCTCAACAACACCTCATTTCAAAAGGTCACGGTATGAAACTCAACGGAAAAATCGCGGTAGTCACGGGTGCCTCGAAAGGTATCGGCGCCGGAATCGCCAAGGCGCTGGCCGCCCAGGGCGCAACGGTCATTATCAACTATGCCTCCAGCAGGGCCGACGCCGAGGGGGTGGTCACTCACATCACCGCCCAGGGCGGCTCCGCCGTCGCCGTGCAAGCGGACATGAGTCAGGGGGCTGACGTCACGCGCCTCTTCGACACGGTTCGCGAGCAGTACGGGATGCTGGACGTGCTGGTCAATAACGCAGGGGTGGCGGTGTTCCAGATGATTGACGACCTCACCGAGGAAGCCTTCCACACACAATTCAACCTGAACGTCCTCGGCTACCTGCTTGCGGTGCGAGAAGCAGTCAAGCTGATGGCGCCTGGGGCAAGCATCATCAACATCAGCTCGATCCTGAGCACCGACCCCTACCTGGCCTCCAGTGTCTACTCGGCCACCAAGGGCGCGGTCGACACCTTGAGCTTCGCCCTGGCCAGGGAACTGGGGCCGCGGGGCATCCGGGTCAATTCGATCCTGCCGGGCCACACCAACACACCCGCAACGGCCGGCCACTTTGCGGGCGAGCTGGGAGAGAAAATACTGGCGGGCACGCCATTGGGACGTTTTGGAGAGCCAGAGGACATTGCCCCTCTGGCCGTGTTTCTGGCTTCCGGCGATTCCCATTGGGTCACCGGCGAATCCATCAGGGCATCCGGCGGGGTGCGCGGCGTGGGATATTGAACCATTGGCTTGACGGCTGAAGCGCACGGTTCATGTGCGCTCATATCGTCGTTTACGCCGCCGACAAATGCTCGTAAAGAATCGTCGCGCCGACCAGCATCAGCACAATGCCGCCGATGATTTCAGCGCGTTTGCCTACCACCGTGCCCAGCACGCGGCCCAGCATCACGCCGAGGGTGACCATGACCGTTGTCGCGACACCGATGGCGGCGGCGGCCACCAGGATATTCACGTTGACGAACGCCAGACCCACGCCTACGGCCAGCGCATCGATGCTGGTGGCGAAGGCCGTCACGGCCAATATCAGGAAGGAGTGCTGGTTGGGCTTTTCTTCTTCGGCTTCTTCGTGCTTGAGGCCGTTGTAGATCATGTGCACGCCGAGTATCAGCAGAAGCGTGAAGGCAATCCAGTGATCCCAGTTCTCGACATAGGACGTGGCCGCCTGGCCGATCAGCCAGCCGATCAAGGGCGTAATGCCTTCAATCACACCGAAGATAATGCCGGTGCGCAGCGCTTCTATCAAACGAGGCTTGTGCAGGCTCGCGCCTTTACCGATGGCCGCTGCGAAAGCGTCCGTGGACATGGCCAAAGCAAGAAGGATGAGGGAAATCGGGTTCACGGTTATGTTCCAGTCGGGCTGTGAGTCAACGACGCAACCACACGCCCGACTTTAGGCATGGATGCATCGTTGGTCTCGCCAACCCGAAGGTGTTCGTGCCACGGCAGGCCGCCGAGAATGTTGACACGAACGCTCTGTGACAATGAGTCCAGAGCAGGCTACTCCCCAACAAGGGCCGCCACTATACCGCGTGAATGTGAAAGAAATGTCGACGCGTGACGTTCAGTTCAGCGAATCATCAGACGGCTTGAACCGCTTCCGACGTCGCAATACAGCCCAGGATTCTCAGATACAGACTCACCGTTGTACCCGCTCCCGGAGCCGTTTCGATGCGCGCGTCACCGCCCGACTTGATCGCAAAATCCTTTGCCTGCGCCAACCCCAGCCCCGTGCCCTGGCCGGTCGCCTTGGTCGTGAAAAGAGGCTCGAACACGCGGCCTGCTATTTCAGGGGCCATGCCGGGACCGTTGTCCCGTACGCTCACGACCAGGTAGTCGCCCTGTTGCAGCGATAAATCATCCTCCACATGCACCCAGCGCGTGGACAGATGCACCTGACCGCTACCCTTCAGGGCATCACGTGCATTGGCCAGCAGGTTCATGACGACCGCATGGAGTTGAGCTTCCAGACAGAGAACGCCCCAGCCCCATTCGGCGAGATCGAACGTGAGGTCGATGGTTTCGCTCATCGAGTGACGCATCAGCGACTGCGCACCGTGAAGGCGAGCGGTCACATCGATGCAGATCAGTTCAGGCCCGTCACCGCGCACGCTGGTCATCAAATAGCCGATCAACTGCCGACCTTGCTCAACGGCTTGCAGTCCGGTCTCGGCGAAGCGCTCCACGTCCACTGGCCGTCGGGAGCGCAGGCGGATCAATTGGAACGCAGCGCTCACGCTCTGCAGCAAATTATTGAAGTCATGGGCGATGCTCGCCGTCAGCATTCCCAGAGATGAAATGCCCCTCGCGTTATCCAGCAGCGGGGTGACTTCGTTCTGGTTCTGCTCGGCGTGTTTGAATTGGTCCTGAAGTTGCGTCAGTTGCTTCGCCCGTTGCGTGCCCAGCCAGCGGGCCTCGAGCAAGGCAGCGGCCTGCCGGGCCAGTGCCTGCAAGGCAAGGGAATGGCGTTCGCTCAGTTGCCGGGGTTGTGTGTCGATCACGCAGACAGTGCCCAGCGCCGCGCCGCTGTCCGTGACAATGGGCGCACCGGCGTAGAAACGAATATAGGGAGGACCGAGCACCAGCGGGCTGGAAGCGAAGCGAGGGTCAACGGCCGCATCTTCGACGACCAGCACCTGCGCGGGGTCCAGGATCGCGTGGCCGCAGAACGCCAGATCCCGGTGGGTTTCCTGCACCTCAAGGCCGATGCAGGCTTTGAACCACTGACGATCCCGATCGACCAGCGACACCAGCGCAATGGGCGCGTCGCACAAAGTGGTCGCCAATAGAACGATGTCGTCGAATGCCTTCTCGTTGGCACTGTCCAGCACGTCCAGGTGTTCGAGCGAGAGGACGCGCTCTTCCTCGTTGAAAGGAAAGGGGGCGGGATGGTGGGCCATCGATAAACCGGTGCTGGAAAATGTAGTCCGGCATCATGCGCTGTGCCCCGTGCTACCGCAAGGGCGGAGGCCTGTTGATGCCGAACTGGGGAAAGAAAACGACGCGCTGTCTGCTGTGCAACTCGTCGAGGCCTCGAAAGCGATCGACGCCTACGGCGCGCTGTTGGACGAGTCAGCCAAGGCGGCACCGATGCGGATCTTGAGGTCCTATAACGAGTTGGTCGATGCAGGTCACCGGCTCTAAGCGTTGAAAGAGGGGAACGCGCATCAGCCGTTCCCCTCGATGCACCCAGCCTGTCAGCCGAGGGCAACCTCGCTGGTCATGCCCACCAGGGTCACTTCCTCGGCCTGCGCAAAGATCATTTCAGTATTGCCCAGGTCCTGGGTCCAGTCGCCGGTGAGGGCGATTTCGAACCGATGGCCCTGAGCGTCCGCTTCCACATCCTTCAGGTAGGTGCGGTCCAGATCGTGGTTATAGACCATCTTCAGCGTCGTCCCGGTGCCGTCTCCGAAACCCGTGTAGCCCAATGCCGACACGTCGATTTTGTCGTTGTTGTTGGCGAACCGGTCAATCAGGTCCACGAAGCTCTGGGTGTCGGTGCGGTAGCTGTCAGTGGCTGCCGTGTAACGGAACACGTCAGCGTCATTGATGCCGTTGCGGCCGTAGACCGAAAGGTTCGGGTCGTCGCCGCCGCTCAACAGGTCGGCACCCGCGCCACCGATAATCACATCCGAGCCTCTGCCACCATCGATGCGGTCGTTACCGGCCAGGCCGTAGATGACCTCCGACATGGCGCTCCCCGTGATCACGTCCCTTCCAGCCGTTCCTTCGACGGTGGGGGCGGTGAACACCAGATTGGTGCTGTTCAATTGCCCTGTCAGGTTGCCTTCGAACGCCAGTTCAAAGCGCTGCCCGTCAGCGTTGGCATCGAAACTTTTCAGGTAGGTGCGGGTGCCCTCAGCGTTGGCCTGGATGGCCAGCGTGCCATTGTGACCGTCGCCAATGCCGGTGAAGCCCAATGCAATCAGGTCTACGCGGTCCTGGGAAGCGTCGAAGTCCAGAATCCGGTCACTGCCGGTTTCCGTAGCGGTACGGTAGCTGTCGCTGATCTGGCTGAAGCGGAAAACGTCTGCGCCGGTCCCGCCTGCCAGCACGTCACGGCCACCCCCGCCTTGCAGCAGATCGTCACCGCCCAGACCGCGGATGATCTCGGCCGTGTCGTTGCCAAGCAGGTGATTGGCCTCGCTGGAGCCATCCACATGGAATTGACCGTCCTGGCTGCCGAAGGTGGTGTCCAGGCTGCCATCGGCGTTCAGTCGAGTGATGACGTCGCCTGCGATCAGGATTTTGCCATCGGGCTGAACAACCACAGAGTGGGCATAGTTCTTCTCGCCTTGAGGCACCCGAATCGTGAGTTTGCCATCGTCGCTAAAGGAAGTGTCGAAGGAACCATCGGCATTCAGCCGCAGTACGTTGAAGGCGGTGTTGTCATTGCTCTCGCCGGCAATGATGATCTTGCCATCGGCTTGCACGGTTATCGCAGAACGGTAGTCCAGCCCCAGCGCGGTATCGAAGTACACCACGCCGTCCACGCCAAACGCGTTATCCAGGTTGCCGTCGGCTGCAAGTCGCTGAACGGCATAAACCGGATCGCCCGGGTCGTGGGGTCCGTCGGAGCCCACGTACAGCCAACTGCCGAGCAATACGCTGCCGTCGGGCTGCACAACAGTGGCGATATTGCCGGTGCCGTAACGTCCGGCAGGGTTGAGGATAAGCGCGCCTTCGGTACCGAAATCCTCCGCTGGAGCCCCGCTGCTGTCCAGCTTGAACACCACTGCTTGCGAGCTGCCGCGAGCGCTGACGTACACCGAACCGTCGGCTGTGGCGTAAATCGCCATTCCATCGGTGCTGATCGGTACATCAAGTGCTGCGGCGCCGCCTTTGCCGAACGTGGTGTCCGGAGTGCCATCCACGTTGAAGCGTTCGACTTTCAAACCGCCAGGCCCGGGCTGCGCCGACAGGACTTTGCCGTCGGCCTGGACCGCCATCACGTAGTAAGCCTCGTCTTCCGGATCCAGGCTGGCGGGCACGAGGGCAATCCCGTCCTGGCCGAAACTGTTGTCCAGGCTGCCGTCGCTGTTGAGGCGCACCGACGTGAAGCTGCCTCGCGTGCCGTAGCTTTCATCGCCGGGCGAGCCCGGATAACCAATGGCGGTCTGGAAGCTTTCGCCGCCGACGATGATCTTGCCGTCAGGCTGGAGAATGACGCTCCAGGTTTGATCGCCCCCCGTGGAGGGGTCCACCTGCACGGTCCCCGGGCCGGTTCTTACGGTGTAATCGATGGTGGGCTTGCGGTCGGTTGAAGCCATGACATTGTCCTTTTGACATGGAACTTGATGGGAATAACGCTCTCGAGTTGACCGTGTGGGCGTCAATAAATGCGATCGAGGCTGCCTGTCGGCGACAAAAACCGTCAGGGCTGCGCTAGAGCCGGTGGCCCAACGGCTCTGGGCTTCGCTCGGTCAACGTCTCGATCGCATCACGCGATGTGCCGCTCACCCCATTCACATTGCTTAAATATTGCTGTGACACAGTTTCATGTCGCTTGATCAAGCATCCGACAGCGTCAGACAGCCATCCCGGTGATCACGGGTGGTGGGCTGGCTCTGTAAAAAGGACTCATGAAATGAATGTCACGGTCTCATGCGCAGGATACGCAGCACTCACCCAGGCTCGGTGCCGCCGCTGGGCGATAGCGCAATGACGGTTCTGATCACAGGGGTGGCTGGTTTTATCGGCTTTCACATGGCCAGAAAACTGTGCCGCCAGGGCGTTCACGTGGTGGGCATCGACAACCTCAACGATTACTACAGCGTTGACCTCAAGCGTGCCCGGCTCGCACAGCTTGAACACCTCCCAGGCTTTCACTTTCAGCAAATCGACATCATCGACCAAGGCGCATTGCGTGGCCTTTTCAGCGCGTACGGCTTCAGCGAGGTGATTCATCTTGCGGCGCAGGCGGGGGTTCGCTATTCCATCGACAACCCGGCCGTGTACGCCGATGCCAACCTGGTCGGGTTTCTCAATGTCCTTGAAGCCTGCCGGGCCTACCCGGTAAAGCACCTCGTTTATGCGTCGAGCAGCTCGGTGTACGGCGCCAACACCAAGATGCCGTTCGCGGTGGGAGACGCGGTTGAGCAGCCCGTTTCCCTGTATGCCGCGACCAAGCGCGCCAACGAGCTCATGGCCTACAGCTATTCCCATCTGTACCGGATTCCGGCGACAGGCCTGCGGTTTTTTACCGCCTACGGCCCTTGGGGGCGGCCGGACATGGCGCTGTTCAAATTCACCCAGGCCGTCCTCAATGGCGACCCCATCGATATTTATAACGACGGCGAGATGGCGCGGGATTTCACCTACATCGACGACATCACGGAGTCGATGAGCCGGCTGCTGCCCAGACCGCCGCCGCTCGTTGACGGTGTCGCGCCGTGTCAGCTGTTCAACATCGGGCGAGGCGCGCCGGTGAAGCTTCTGGACTTCATTCACTGCCTGGAGTCGGCGCTGGGGATTCAGGCCAAGCGCAACTATCTACCGCTTCAGCCGGGCGACGTGTTGCAGACCTGGGCCGATGTGTCCGGCCTGGCGAAATGGATCGACTTCAGCCCCCAGGTCGGGGTGGAGCAGGGCGTCGCCGAATTCGTGCGCTGGTATTGCGATTTCTACCCCGGCAAACAGGGCCAACCGGCCAGACAGGCACAACCGGCCAGACAATCAAAACAAGCGACGCGGTGGGCGTGATGAGTGAGTCGGTGTTCGTGTCGGTGTTGATCCCGGCAAAAAATGAGGCGCAGAACCTGCCTTCATTGCTCAATGAAGTACGCGCCGCGCTGGCCGGGGAGCGCTATGAGGTGTGGGTGGTCGACGACGGCAGCACCGACGACACGCTGCGTGTGCTGCAGCAGATCAAGGCCGAAGGCTTCGAACCCCTTCGGATCCTGCACCACGATGTTTCCCTCGGGCAGAGCACGTCGATCTGGCATGCCGCCCACGCCGCCCGCGGTGAGTGGCTGGCAACGCTGGACGGCGACGGCCAGAACGACCCTGCCGATTTGCCCGGCATGCTGGCGCTGGTGCGCGATGCAGGGCAGGGCAATGACCAGAACCCACTTGAGCCACTGACCTTGGTGGCCGGGCACCGCGTCAACCGGCGAGACACTGCGAGCAAGCGCTGGGCGTCCCGTTTCGCCAATGCCTTGCGCAGCCGGCTGCTCAAGGACGCCACGCCGGACACAGGCTGCGGGCTGAAGCTGATCCATCGAGAGGCGTTTCTGCGACTGCCTTATTTCGATCACATGCACCGCTTCATCCCCGCGTTGATCCAGCGCCATCATGGCCGAATGATCGTTCATCCGGTTCACCACCGGCACCGACAGGCCGGCGTTTCCAACTACGGCAATCTGGACCGGGCGCTGGTCGGCATCCTCGACCTGTTCGGCGTCTGGTGGCTGGTGCGCCGCACGCGACTCAATACCCGGCCCGAGGAGATGAACGGATGAATTTCACCCGCGAAGCGCTTTGGCTCACGGTGGGCTTTCTCGGCCAGGCGGTCTTCACCGGCCGTTTCGTCTTGCAGTGGCTGTACAGCGAAATCAAGAAACGCAGCGTGATTCCGGTGGGCTTCTGGTACCTGAGCATGCTTGGCAGCG
This sequence comes from Pseudomonas sp. W2Oct36, assembly GCF_041060465.1. NCBI lineage: Bacteria > Pseudomonadati > Pseudomonadota > Gammaproteobacteria > Pseudomonadales > Pseudomonadaceae > Pseudomonas > Pseudomonas sp. W2Oct36. The sequence continues at coordinate 3,745 of NZ_JAUERW010000016.1, read as the reverse complement.
CATTGCTGCTGATCTACGCCATCTACCGGGAAGACCCGGTGTTCATCATCGGCCAGTCATTTGGCTTCGTGGTTTACCTGCGCAACCTGCAGCTGATTGCCAAACACAAAGATCTGAAGGAATAGCCGGTGGGCCGTGTTCATTCTCCCGCGTGGCAATGCCTGGCACTCGTGGTGCTGTCGCTGCTGCTGGTCGGCGCCGGCTTTGGCATCAGGCAGCCACTGAATGTCGACGAAGAACGTTTTCTGGGCGTCGCACTGGAAATGCTGCACAGCGGCAGTTGGCTGATTCCCCATCGGGCCGGCGAAATCTATGGCGACAAGCCGCCGTTGTTCATGTGGACGGTGGCGTTCTTCACCTGGCTGACCGGTTCGCCGTCGCTGGCACCCTTCATCCCGGGCCTGCTCTCGGCGGCCACCGCCACGGCGGTGTTGTACGACTTGGGCCGGCGCCTCTGGTGCCGCAGGGTGGGGCGCATTGCCGCGCTACTGTTTCTGGCGACTTACCAGACCTACAGCATCCTGCGCACCGGCCAGATCGACAGCTTCCTGTGCCTGTGGGTCGCGCTGGGCTTCTACGGCATGGTTCGGCACCTTCTGCTGGGGCCGGCGTGGGGCTGGTTCTACCTGGGGTGTCTGGCGATGGGCCTGGGGATCATCAGCAAGGGGGTCGGTTTTCTGCCGGCGCTGATGCTGGTCCCCTACGGCTACGCCGTGCGCAAGCGATGGCCGGGTGTGGCCGTCATGCCGGGGCAGGGGCTTCGCTGGGCGACCGGTTTTCTGCTGGTGCTGGCCGGGTGTGCGGTCTGGGTTGTCCCGCTGCTTGCCACGGTCTGGCTCAAGGGTGGCGCTGACGAAGTGGCGTACCTGAAGGAGATCCTGTTTCACCAGACCGGTGGCCGCTACGCGTCGGCGTGGGATCACCGCGAACCGTTCTGGTATTTCCTGACCGTCATCCCGCAGTACTGGCTGCCGTTGGTGCTGGCGTTGCCGTGGCTGGTGCCCGCCTGGCGTCGCCAACTGCAAAAGCACGACGCGCGGATACTACTCTTGCTGGGCTGGGTGGTCCTGGTGGTGCTGTTTTTCTGCCTGAGCACCGGCAAGCGCAAAATCTACATCTTCCCGGCGTTACCCGGCCTGGTGCTGGCCGCCGCGCCGCTGATTCCGTGGCTGCTGCGACGCTGGTTTGGCGATCGCCCGAAAGCCCGCGCCGTGTTTGGCGTGGCGGTGGTGACCTGGTTTTGCCTGTGGTTCGGCCGTGGCTTCGTGGAGCCGTTTACCGACGGACCCAATCCTCATAAGGCCCTTATGGTGGAAGCGGCCCGGCTGACTGACGGCGCCGAGCTGGTGTTGGTCGGCTGGCGGGAAGGGCATTGGCTGTTCGCGCGCCAGCCGGTGGTGCATTTCGGGTTTGCCGATCAATCCGCCGTCGAGCACGCGGCGCTCTGGCTGCGCACCCATCCATCCGCCTTTGCCCTGGTGCCCGCCGCCGAGGTTGAGCGCTGTTTTGTAGCGGGCAAGGCTCGCCAGTTGGGATCAACGTCGCGGGCCGAGTGGTTGATCGTCGGGCTCGACGCGGATGATGGTCGCTGCCAGCCGCCGGCGCCTGTTCGCGCTTATCGCTTCTCCTGGGGTTCTGACGCGTTGTAGGCCCGTTGCGCGCACGGTCCTTTCGTTAGACGCGGCAGCTCTGTCTCCACGAATCATTCACCGCTGCTGAAAACACCCTTTGAGATCCTCGATCAGCCCCGGCCCGGTCGGCACCCAGTCCAACCGTTCGCGGGTTTTGTTGCTATGGCTCGCCATGTCTCGCCCGACAAAGCTCGACAGCCAGCCGAACCTTGCCATCGCCTCGTCCGCCGGCACCGACGCAACGGGCAGGCCAAGGCCTTCGCCCAGGGTTTGGGCAATGAGGCGGAATGGGATGTGGCTTTCGGCGGTTGCATGATAGCGAGCGCCGGGCTGGTATTTTTCCAGCGCGAGACGATACAGCTGGGCAGTGTCTGAAATGTGCGCGGCGGACCAGTGATTCAGACCTTCATCGACGTAAGCCGAGACGCCTGTCTGCCGCGCGTGTCTGATGAGTTCGGTGGCCAGGCCCTGTTTGGCCGTGTCGTGGATTTGCGACAGGCGCATCACCACGACGTTGAGGCCGCGTTGTAACAGCGCCTCTGCGGCCAGTTCCGAGGCGGCCCGGGGGTTGGGATGCTCGGGATTGAAATGATCCTCATCGGCAGGCGCGCCCGGTGCCGACGAGCCCATCGGCGTCGCCGAAGTGATCAGCAGCGGGCGTTGCGAGCCGTTCAGCGCCTCGCCCAGCGCGGCAATGGCACAGGCGTCTTTCTGGCAGTTGTCAATGAAGTGGGCGAAGTCGTGATCGAACGCGGTGTGAATGACCGCGTCGCACAGATCAGCGCCCCGTCTGAGGCTGGCGAGGTCTTCAAGGGTGCCGCGACAGGGTTCGGCACCGATGGCCCGCAGTGCGTCGGCGCCGGCCTGGGAACGCGTCATCCCCATCACCTGATGACCTGCGGTGAGTAATTCCCGAGCAACCCGGGAACCGATAAAACCTGTGGAGCCGGTAAGAAATACGCGCATTGCTGAAAACTCCTTTTGCTGAAGCCGGCAGGATGCGCGTAACGTTTATCCGCTTAAAAGACGTGACGTTATCAGGGTATACGAACTAACAGGATCATCATGGCCAACCCGTCTGTTCATTTGTTGGGCACGTATCTGAAGGATTGCCGGGCGCGTCTGGATCCGGCCAGTTTCGGTTTTTCCGGCCGACGACGTACACCGGGTTTGCGCCGGGAAGAAGTCGCGCAGCGCGCCAATATCAGCGCGACCTGGTACACGTGGCTGGAGCAGGGGCGGGGCGGTGCACCCTCGGCCCAAGTGCTGAACCGGATTGCCGAAAGTCTGTTGATGACCGCACCCGAGCGCGAGCACGCTTTCATGCTCGCCTTCGGCCATCCGCCGGAAGTGGTCTACAGCGCGCCTGACGGGGTGACGCCGCGCCTGCAACGCGTCCTCGATACCCTGGCGTTCAGCCCCGCGTTTATCAAGACGGCGACGTGGGACGTGCTGGCTTGGAACACCGCAGCAGCGGCGGTCTTCACCGACTACAGCCTGCTGCCGGTTGGGCAGCGGAACATCTTGCGCCTGATGTTCTGCAACCCGCGCGCCCAGGCCCGGCAGGCAGACTGGAACGCTGTCGCGCGTTTCATCGTCGCGGCGTTTCGGGCGGACGCGACCCGCGCCGGTGCTGCTTCCGAGGTCACCCAGTTGGCTGAAGAACTGTGCACCCTGAGCCCCGAGTTTGCGGCGCTGTGGCAGGACAACGACGTGAGGCTTCAGGGCGAAGGCACCAAGCGCCTGCGCCACGATCCCCACGGAGTCATTGAGCTGGAATACTCCAATTTTGCGGTGGACGGACGACTGGACCTGTCGATGATCGTGTATAGCCCGGTCACCGCCGCCGATGCCGATCGTGTACGGGCGGTGATCGAAGACGCTGCCCGGCTAAAGCCGGCGCTTTCCGTGGGACCGGCTTTAGCCGGGAAAGCGTCGGCAGTCGCACTGCAAAATTGATGGCGTACGCACTGGCCTCTTCCCGGCTGAAGCCGGTCCTACTATGAAACCGCGTGCTCCCTGTACAGACCGTGTGAAAACCAGCTACTCAGCAGCTAACCAAAAAAAATGCCCCGATCAACTCGGGGCATTTTCCATTTATACAGAGAAGAAAA